>JBHLME010000021.1:0-43840 GCA_048938445.1 Promethearchaeota archaeon
TTTGAAATTTTAATTTCTATTTTATTATTAATTACTAAATTCTTCTTAATTGATTCTATAGTTAAAGAAATTATGTTCTTAATATCTTTTATTTTAACTATATTGACATTAAGTTTATTTATTTTCATCATCTCATTAAATATATTATTAATAAATCCTACAATAAAGAGAATCAAAATAAAATTAGTACCAATCGTTATTAGTCAAATTTTAATAATATTCTCATTAATTTTAGAGATCTTTACTCCAATTAACATTTATCCTAGCTTATTTTTTTTGATAGGATTAGCTTTAATTTTTCTTTCTATCTATTCAGGAAGCATAATTAATGCTTTTTTAGAAATTAAAGGTAGTGAAACATTAAAAGCCCTATATATAATTAATTCAATTGACAATAGATGTCTTTATCATTATGATTTTACTCAAAAAGACCAAAATGATATTAGAATAGATAAACTATCGAGTAATTCATACCAAAAGGTTGAAGATTTATTTTTTTCTCATGGAATTGAAGGAATTGAACATGTTATTGCTTCTATTACAAACACACAAGAAGATAAAATACAATCAATCTCTCAAGGAGATTCCTTATTACTATTAGAACATGGTTCTAAGTCCTTTATTCCATTGACTTACGTTTTAATTGCGGATAAAGAACAAAAAAACATGAGGTTTCTTCTAAATACTTTTAAAAATCAATTTGAATCATTTTATAAAGAAATTTTGATGAATTTTCAAGTGCTGAAGGAAAATCAAGCACTCGTGTTTAGCAGTTTTGATATATTTGTAAAAAATATCATGAATTAATAGTGATTATAAATGAGTGAAGCATTTCCAATAACTGGGACTTTGAGATTACCACTATTAATCGTGGAATTAATATTTCTCATTATTTGTTTTGACCTTGGAGCAACACTCTTTTCCAGGTATATCAAAACAGAAAAAACAAATAGAAATATTGAAGAACTTGGTTATTCCTTAATATTTCTTGGATTCTTCTTGATGACTTTTTTTTATATTATAAGTGAATATTATTCATCTGATGTAGAAACATCTCCATTTTTAATATGGAAAGTAGGTTCTATTAGATATCTCTTTCTTAATGCTGGTTATTTTACAATGTTCATCGTAGGAATCTTTTTTCTTTATTGTATTGAAAAAGGGAAAGTCTATTTTTACAAAAAGTACTTTTTCACCGTGCTATTTTCACTATATGCAACTGTTTTCGTATTTTTATTCATAATTGACATATATCTCACGCAACCATTCACATATGCATTCTGGATAATATACATAATATTTTTATTAATATATTTAAAAGATTTTATTAAGAAGGTTCAAAAAAACAGGCAAAAACTTATTATAGGTGTTTTAAAGTATTTTCCTGGATTATTACTGTTAATATTTGGATTTTTTATGACGACTTTTGCTATAACCAGTATATTTGGGCACGAAGCTCGTTTTTTAGGATTTTTTCTTCAAATAATTGGTATTAGTCTCTTGTTTAACTTTTATATAACACTTCCACCATTTTCTGAATTTAATTGGTATGAAGCTATTGAAGATATTTTAATAATGAATACTGCGGGTCTTGCCATTTTTGAGAAAAAATTTCTAAAAAAAAAAGAGGAATATGATGGAGTGTTAGTAGGAGGTGTAATTACGAGCATGAAGATAATACTTGAGAGTATTACAGATAGTGACAAAGGAGGGATCTCTGTCCTGGAGAAAAAAGGAAAAACCATTATCATTTACCAATCTGATAACATGATAGGAGTAATATTTAGTACAAGAAATTTAAAAACTTTACACGTGTTATTACAAAAATTTATTTTAAGATTAGAATCCATATATGCAAATATTCTTCCTACTTGGGATGGAGAATTATCCGTTTTTGAACCAGTTAAATTCATCTGTGATGAAATTTTTAAAGAAGTATGATGTACATACTTTTGACTTGGTATATTATAAAAATTTATCTAACCCCCGTTTCTGATTCAAATCTTTACTTTTTCTCAGGTAAGGTTCTATAAATTCAATGATTTTAGAATTAAAACCTTTTAAACTTGATAGCTCTCCTCGTTTATACACATTTAAAATGGACTCATTGAGATTATTAAGATACATTCCAGCCCATAACATGGATTTATTAGATATTCCTCTTAAAGAATCATAATATTGCTTATTTAATAATAATTCTGAGATTTTATAATTCCACTTTCGATAATCTTTAGGAATCCAGCGTTTCATTCTAATCGGTAAATTATTTTTCTCAGAATAAACTAAGATTTTAGAATTTATTTGCTTAGTATATTCATTCCATTTAATTGATTTTCCAGCATATAAATCCAATAATGGTTGAATAACATGTTTATATTGGCTATTGTTTAATTTCTTGATAAAAAATTCTTTTTGAGAATCTCTTATGGTCAAACCAGGGGCAAATAAAATGAAGTCGGCACCTGCCTCGCTTGATTTTTGAATGACTTCCTTGATATTATCATCATCATCTTCCATAAAGGGGATAATTGGCATGAAATTCACACCTACTTGAATATTTTGTACTTGTTCCTTAATTTTAGAGAGTGCTTCAAGTCTTTCAATTGGAGAAGAAGAGTTAGGTTCGAGAAATTTAGCAAGTTTTTTATTCATTGTGGTAATTGAAAATCCAATCGCACACCATGAGGAATCCGCAATTTTTTTAAATAATTCAATGTCTCGAGTAATTTTATTAGATTTGGTAGAAATTGTTACAGGAAACTTATGATTCGCAAGCACTTGAAGAATTTTTCTTGAATTTTCTGCTTTTTCTTCAATTGGTTGATAAGCATCGTTAACACCACCCATTGCTACTACATCTCGTAATAATTTGCGAGCGATCCTAATCTTTAAATCTAATTTTTTATGAATATCCACCTTTATCAATACTTCAGTTTCAAAATCTTGAATATCTTGTAAATAGTAGCGATCACTTCGGGCGTCGCAATAAATGCATGCATGTTCACACCCAGAATAAGGATTGATAGTATATCGACACCAAAACCATGAATCAATAAATTTCAACTTGTTCAACGCGGTTTTGAATTCTCTTTCGATATACTTCATAATTTAACACTTATTAGTAAAGTTAAAGATTTAAAATTGACTAAAAAAAAAGAAAAGGAAAAAACGCCAGGTGTTAAAAATAAAAAGGGGTTTGAAAAATTTTTTAAGGTTGAAAAAAAATGGTTGTTATATTCTTTTTTGCATCACTTGAATTTACATTAGCGTTTTTTCCATGATGATCCATGGAAATTCACACATATATTTGTATGTGTTGTTTTTTATATCAGTATTTAATAATTTCACATAAATGTATAAATTAAAGGAATAAATAGAAAAAATAAATCATCATCTTAGAAAGAGCCGGTAAATTCATACAACATATATAAAATTCTTGATTTTTTTACTTTAGGTATATAAAAATCTATTTTCTTTCAAGAGATATACAAGAAAAATCTCATTTCAATGATATACTCTAGTTAATATACAAAAAAAATGAAAATTATTAGTATCAATCAATATTCTTAAATCCTTTTCAAAAAAAAATATACTTTTTATATTTGATTTAATCTCTTAAAAATATAATTTCTCTAAAGTTTACATTTTTTTATCATAAAAATTAAAAGTATTTTGTATATTTCAATATCCGAAATAAATCTGATTCTTTTTACAACTTCATGATTTTAAATACATAATTTAAATGCAAAATTCTAATTAAAATTGATCAAAAGCATTTAAAAAGATTCGGGATGATATAAATAAACATAATTATTCAGTAATTATTTAAAATTAGAGAATGTGGGGAATATAAAGATGTTGTTTAGTGATTCTGAAAAGAAATTGAAAGATAAAAAAATAAAAAAACACTCCAATTATGAAAATAAAGTAATTAGATATGCCGATTATGACACAGAAAACAAGATTTTTTATGCAAATTTTTATCTTCCAGAATATGAATATGTATTAAAGACTATATTAGTCTCAATAGAGAATGAGAATTTCTATAATGAATTCAAATTTGAGAAATTCGAGCTCTTTAAATATGTATATATGATTTTTTACTAAGTAATTTAATCTAAATAAACCAATAGAATCAATAAAAATCTACATGAACACTACTTAATAGATTTGCTGAAATTAACTTAAATCTAATAAAATTTTAAAAACTTATTTTAAAGGTATTTCATTATTTAATTATATCTAACCTAACCAAAAAGGCGCATAAAGATTTCATATTTACTAAAATTCAAGAAAAAATTCAATTGTGATTTTTGTTTAGACAAAAAACATTGTCATACATTAAAAGCAATTATTGATGGATGGTTGTCCTTCTCAAAATGTCCAAGAAGGATTTCTAAGAAAGACCGAGATGATTGATTAATTAGTAAAAAAATCTTTCTAGGAATTCTATAATTAATGATAAAATAACTTAATTCATTAATAAACGAAAATATTTGTTTAATCTATTGGACAAATTTTGTCAAGGAAAAAAAACTTCCAAATAATAAAATTGACAATACAGATGATTTACAAATGTTCCAAAAGAATAATATTAATTAAATCTCTTTTTCTCACTCAAAAACAAAGAGTTGATGCAATCATAAAGAAAGTTTAGTACAATATTTCCAACCTTCCGAAGCCATATCATTAAAAATTTTCTCTATCTCTTCATTCTGCTTTACGACATTTTTCCATTTTAATAAAACATCTGATATTCTTTCAAAATATTACCTCCTCTTCTTTTAAGATAATTCTAATTTAGTTATTTATTAGTATTTTACAAAAATGTATGTCTAAATATTTTTCCCTCATATAAAGATAATAGAATTTCTACAGAATTCCAAAAATTTAAATATACATATTTGCACGTATTATTACAATAATATCTTATTATAATGGAAAGGAGTAGGATAATTTGACGGAACAACTCATGAGTATTGGGGGGAATATTTTATTCGCTATCATCCAATGGATTATCGCATTAACTTTAATATTTAGAGCTAAAAGAACTAAAGTAAAAATTTTATATCTCTTAGCATTAGCAATTTCTCTTGATGCTTTGGCAACTTCATTTTTTTCACCAGCATTTACTATATTTTTGATAGCTTTTATCATGTTCGATATTTCCGTGTGGAGTCATTTAATCTTTATAACAAAAACGTTTTATAAAGATAAAAAAAGCCCCATTTCGATATTATTAGCGGTTATTGTACCAATTTCAATCGTGCACTGGATCATGTCGGGTATATATGACATTGGATTGGATAGGAGTGTTTTTTTATATTTTACAGTGAGATTTATATATTCCATACTCCTGTTTATAGCATATGCTTGGATGGCTTATTCATTAATAAAATCGTACTTGAGCATTAAAAATAATAAAATGGTAGAACCATGGATAAAAGCAAGATATCTTTTAGTAATTACTTATTCTGCTTTTGGAAGAATAATAATTGGAATACTAATACATTTTAATCCACCAGACTTTTCATTTACTCACTGGAGCATATTGGCTAGTGCTTTTGTAGGTATGATCGGTTTACTTGCACTATTTTTAGCATGGGTAATGCCAAAAGGTTTTAAAAAATGGTTAAACCGAAATTTTACCGTTCAAGTAGGTGAAGAAATCCTTACTGAAGAAGAATTAATGAAACATTTGGAGGAAGCATGACTTTTGAATTATATAAATATGTTTGGACAATTGTTATCAGAAAAAATTAATAATAAATTATTAGCTTGTAATGGAATACTCAGATTTGCATTTAAGGATGCAAATCTGGATCCTGATTTGTCTACATATGATGATTTTAAAATAGTTTTTAACCAATATTTAAAAGAAAGGCTTACGCGTATTGGAATTGAAAATGCTGATGAAATCATTAAAGATATGTTATCTGAACTTGTAAAATGTCAAGCTGTTTTTGTCATGGGGACCTAATTTTTCTATCATAACATCAAAAGAAAATCCTCTCCTTTAGGAGAGGGGTGAATTTTAGATTTCTTAAAGGTACTTGAGCAAATTATAATTTATAGAAAATAGCTTAAAAGTATATCATTGGAGGATTTTTTTTTCTCATTAATTTTTAATTGATTTTTATCAAATTTAAAATCAAAAAAATCAACAATCAAATCTTTAGAAAAAAATAGATCTAAAGGTAATAATGTATATACAAAATGGATGCACCGTCTGGGATGGACCAACAATTATATACAGTTTAAATATGAATATTGAATTATTTACCCTAAAGATAAAAAGACAAAAAAAATGCATTCCTCTCTATATCCTATAGATGATCGAGGATATTATACTTATCATTTAAAATTGTCATTTGATTGCATTATTATTAGAGATAGAAATTTTAAAATCGTGTAAAAAATGGAATTTAGAAAGAAGGAGGAAAATGAAAAAAATTGATTTAATCATTACTTGTTATGGGATAATAATCTTCATTGATATACTTTTTTTAGTATTTGTGAATAGAATGGATATCTTCATGATCTCAGGACCAATCTCTTTAATCCCCTTACGAATTCAAAAAATTCTTAGATTCACACCGATTACATCTATTCTTCCATATATCTATAGCTTTTCTACAAATTAAACAAATTTTTATTCCAATTGGAATGTCTTGAAAAATTTACTTGTAAGAATTTCCTTTTAAATTTTAAAATGCTTCTTAACATTCAAATGATCAAATCCAAACATAAACTTAGGAATATTGTTCAATCTCCTACAAAAGTCATTCCTTTTTTTTTGAAATATAATAAAAGCGACACTTTTTTTTATAAAAAATAGAAATTAATTATAAATGACCTAATTTGTTTAACTACTTGGGGATGTATTTTAATGCATGAAAAACAAAATTGTTGGGAGTTCAAAGATTGTGGAAGAGAACCAGGGGGAAGAAATATCAAACAATTTGGTGTGTGTCCCGCATCAACTGACTTGATTAATTCTGGGCAAAATGAAGGTAATAATTCTGGAAGAATTTGTTGGGCCGTGGCTGGAACTTTTTGTGGGGGAATCATTCAAGGAAATTATAATGAAAAGTATTTGTCTTGCATGAATTGTGATTTCTTTCATAAAGTAAGAAACGAGCAAGGTAATAATTTTAGTTTATTAAAACCAGGTCAAAAATACCAGAGGAGCACTCATAAAATTAAATCTTGAATTATTATAGAATAGATTATTTTATCTTCTACTTTTTTTTATTTTTAATTGAATGCTTTTTTCATTTCGGAAGAAATCAATATCACTACAAGAAAAAAAGTTAGATAAAATTAATGACAAAATGGAAAAAAAAATGCATATAAAAATTTAGAATTATCAATATACCAATTTAAAAACTCTTATGAAAAAATGGTGATAAAGAGAGAGCATGGAATTTTATCCCAAACAAGTTAGATTAAGAGCTAACTTGCCATAATTGGATTATATGCGTCCGGCGGGGATCGAACCCGCGTCACCAGCTTGGAAGGCTAGCATGCTACCGCTACACTACGAACGCTACAAAGTTTTTCCCAACACATTGACCGAATTGAATGCGACTGAGAGTTTAAAGTCAAACTGTATAATATATCATTTCTTATAACTTTAGCGATTTTATTGTATTTCATGTAATATTTCATAAATATTTAGTATTTTACTGATAACAATCCATGCATCTAAAGAATATCGAGAAATGGATATTATATTATCAGAAAGAGCTAAAATGTCGCTAGAAAGTGTATTTTTTTGAAAACCCCCGACAAGAGCTACGTAATTTTTGGAAAGGGGTTTTGGAAATAAGGTTTTATAGTCATTTATTAGTCTTCCCTTACTCGAAAATATTATTAACTCCTTATCTTTGATTAATTCTAACAATTGATTTAGGTTTCCTTTAATTGATGAGATCAATTCAGATTTTTCAAAACTTATATTTCCATCAATTAGTAATTTTGCCATCAATCCCTTAAATCTATTATAATTGCGAGTTATTTTAATTTCTGGATTAAATTTAAAAATCTTGTTTTTAATTGTGTGAACATATAATCTTAAATTTCCACTTTTATTTAATGGAGAACCTAAAGCATTGAGAATACACGCATGTAAAATATCGGGTCTCCCTCTCTTATTAGAATTTTTTAGAGTTTTCATAGCAGAATGATGAAGAGCATTGTCAAGTAATTGAGATCGATAATTTTTCTCTACTAATTGTTTTTTTATAGAAGGATGGTTCCGCATATTTCGGGGAATTAATTCAAGTCCACATTCAACGAGTATTATAGTTAGAGGCATCTATCAATCATTATTTTTATTTATTTTTATAAAATATCTAGTGACATTATTACATTCAAGGCACGTCATAGATACATGAGAGCCCTTCCCTTTCCTTGAATGTAACCTCGTTCTAGAATTTAATCCGGGATATAAAAAAGCTTTACATTTATGACAAATACGTTTTTTCCATATTGTTGGAACATTGATTCTTGCTCGCTGAGCATATCTTCTAGCTAAATGAACATACCTGTTTGCAAGAGCTTTATCTTCCTCAAAAATCTCATGTGCTCTCTGGAATAAATAGTTCATCCTTGATCGTGCTATTTGTTTTGCGATTTTTTTATAATCAGGCATTTTGTTTAATAAAAATCAAATTAGTTCTTTTTTTTTATTGGATATTTTGATATAATAAAGGTCTTACCACGTATATCTAGAAGATGAGAGTCTGTTTTTTGTGATAGGTCTTCAGCGAGGGCTTTTATGTTTGAATTATCTGCAATTGATTTTAATACTTTTATTTTAATAATTTTGTATTGTTTCAGCAGAGCAGACACGTGTTCCAAGAACTTCACGGTCAATCCTTTTTTTCCTAATATACAATGAGGGTCTCCTAGCAATACTTTTTTAAAATCTTCGTGATAACCCATTTTTTGTTCTTAAAATCCAAAAATTTTTAATTTTTCCATAACTTAAAAAAGTAATTATCATAATTAAAGAACTTACATAAAATGTCGATATTCGTTGTTGAACCAAAATTACTATTAGATGCGATAGCTAAGAAATTGAAGGAAGATTATCCCGAGGTAACAGCTCCCCCAAAATCACGATTTTGGAAGACTGCTTTCTTTAAGGAACTGGCACCAGTGGATTCTGAGAATTTTTGGTATATTCGATGTGCCTCACTCATGAGAAAAGTAAAAAAGCATGGGCCTATCGGAATAAACAGATTAAGAAAGTTATATGGAGGAAGAAACAGACGGGGTCCAGGTTTATCCCATAGTGCGAGAGGATCAGGGAAAATTATTCGGGTGGCATTACAACAATTAGAAAATTCTAATTTGATTCTTAAAACTGAAAAAAACGGACGGATATTGTCTCCTGAAGGAACTAGCCTATTAGAAAGAACGGCACATTCTATTTTACGAACGAAAAAATAAGATCCTAAAATAAATAGATTTGGTAGTTAATAATGAGCGATGAGGATGAATTAGAAGAAATTCGCAGGCGTAAATTAGCTCAATTACAACAACAAGGATTGCAGGAAGAACTTGCCAAGCAAGAAAAACAAGCCTTTGAAAACCAAAAATATTTAATCATGCGTAAAATTTTAGACCAAGAAGGGAGACAGCGACTAGAAAACATAAGAATGGTGAAACCTCAATTTGCAGAACAAATTGAATTGCAATTAATTCAATTATATCAAACTGGACAATTAAGAGGAAGGATACCATTACCGGATAAAGCCTTTAAGAGGTTATTAGAGCAAGTTGCTCAATCTGGTAAGAAAAAAGATTTCAGAATTAAAAATTTTTAATTAAGTGGAGAGATGTCATACACATGGCCAGAAATAAAGATTTACCTTCAAAATTGAGAAGAGCAAAAAAATTAAAGCAAAGTCGGTCAATCCCGAGTTGGATTGTCATGAGAACAGGTGGCAAGGTTAGAACAAACCCATACTCAAGAAGAGAGTGGCGCAACTCTAGATTAAAACGTGATTAAGGATAATACTTAAAAAGGTAGGATAATATGGCAAAAAAAAAAATTGCACAAAAGGAGAAAGAAGTAAGTTTAGATGACTTGGAAGAAGAACTTTCGGAAGATACGGAAGATGTAGAAGACATCGAAGAAATAGACGAATTCAGCGTTGAAGATATTTCAGAAGAAGAAGAAATAAGTGAAATTTTTGAAGAAGGATTAGAAGAAATTGAAGAACGTGAACTTGTTGAAGAACCCAAGGAAGAAATAATTGATGAACGTATTTATACCGTGCCTCTTTCCAAGGCAAGGCATGGCCCAAGAAATAAATATGCAAAAAAAGCAATAAGATATCTAAGGGAATACATGACACGTCACATGAAGCCTGAGGCAATAATAATCTCTCAAGAAGTGAATGAGAAAATTTGGTCAAGAGGCATACAAAAACCACCAAGAAAGTTAAAAATAAGAGCAACAAAAAATGTTGATGGATTAGTTGTTTTATATTTAGCCTAATAATCCTATTATATACAAATTTTAATTAAATGATTCTATAAAATTGACCTTTATTTAATTGATAATTAAAATGGTTCTTAGCAAGAATCTATTACTGTATTTTTTACTTTTTTGGAAATTTATTTAAATATAATATTGTGTTATTATAATTCATGCACAAAAATTATGATAATTTAGCCTTAGGATTAGCGATAGTGGGATTATCTGTTGCCTCATTGGAATTTTTTGTTGCATTAGGCTTATTACCCGAATTTCTAAGGTATGTTTCTTATGCTGCAAATGGAGCAAGTATGGCAGGACTTATTTTCGGAATTATATCTTTAAAAACCACTGTACATGCGTGGAAACCTATATTAGCTATTATATTCTTTTGTATAACAACTGTTATTACTATAATAGCATTGGTTGCATTATTAATCCAATTAATTCCATTAATCCGTGAACTTATTCAACTAATCCGTTCTTAAAAATTTAACTTTTTTTCTTTATTTTTAAAACTTTAATTGATTAGATATTAACAAGGTTAAGAAGTCAATAATTTAAAAAAATTATTAAGAAATGTAAGATTAGCCTAATTGCCCCTTATTAAATTGGGAAACTATAAATTTTAACGTTCTGTGACCGCATGGCAATTTTAAAAGCCCAAGTTTTTGGTAAGAGTTTAATTGGCGTGTACTTAAGCGCAAATAATTCATTTATTCTGTATCCTCCTAATTTATTAAAAATATCATATAATAAATTTGTCAAAACTTTTGGGGAACCATTTTATCCACTAACCATTAATAATTCAAATTTATTAGGAGTTTATGTTGCAAGTAATAAATATGGAATTATTTTACCACAAATCATAAGAGATGATGAATTAAAGTCATTAAAAACTCATTTAGATGATGGTATTACAATAAAAACAATAAAATCCGTCGATAATGCATTTGGTAATCTAATTTTATGTAATGATAAAGGAGCAATCATAAGTTCTTTATTAAAAGATTTTAAAAAAAAAATAGAAGATATTTTAAACGTCGAAACGTTAGTATATGAATTTGCAGGATCTTACTTACCTGGTTCCTTATCTCTAGCAAATAATAATGGTTGTGTTGTTTCACCACTTACAAATGATGATGAAATTGACATGATTACTTCTGTATTAAAAGTTAAAGAAACCGATGTTTCTAGTATTAATCGTGGTATACAATATCTTAGTGCGGGAGCAATAGTCAATGATAGAAGTGGAATATTTGGTGTAGAAAGTACAGGACCTGAATTATCTCGAATAACCTCCATCCTTGAATTATAATAAACCTAAATTTTCATTCTTTTTAAGAATTAAATAGATTTAGTTACGTGTAGTTTATAATTAAACTTTTATATATTATTAAAAAGATAATATATCATTCGTAATTTTTTTATGTTGGGTACATCCAAAATACTTCTTTGAATGAAGGAGGTAATGAAAATTGGAAAAAAATAATCAGAGGAAGATAGTATCATCGATAATTGCACTTGCGAGACCACGAACATGGATATTTGCTTCATTAGCGTTCTTTTTCGGATATTTAATTACTGGATCTTGGGAGATCACATATCTAATACTTGGTATTATAATTTTCATGCTATTATCAGCTGCAGTTAATTTAGTTAATGCTTACTATGATAGGTTCGAGGATAAAATAAATCAACCAATTAGAACAGAAATGCTAGAAGCTATAGGTCTTAGAAACATGAAAATACTTCTAATAGGTATTTATAGTGTAGCAATTTTCCTTTCAATGTGGATAAATTTGATGTTCTTTATTGTTGCTCTAATAGCTGTTTTTGATTCAATATTCTATTCTGCACCACCACTCCGTTTTAAAAAAAATATGCTTGTTGGTATGATAGCATTTTCAGGGGCTATAGCAATTCCTTTCGTTGCTGGATGGGTAATTAATAAACCAATTTGGGAGTTATCCCCCATGTTTTACCTGATAACTTATTTCTTTTTTACTTATTTTTCTGTAAAAAACATACCTGATTTTCTTGGTGATAAAAAAGCTAAGGTTAAAACTGTAATGACAAGGTATAATAAGTATGAAAAAGGTGTCTATATTAGTTTTTTCATTCTTTTCACGCCCTATGTTTTACTCCTCGTTCTATTAATCTTGAACATGTTAAGTGGCGTCTATTATACCATGTACATCTTAATTCCTGTTTTATTATATCTCCTAAAGGAAAATCTACAGCATGAAAACAATCTTCCCAGGCTTGAGAGATTACACACATATGGATTCTTATATTCAGTCACATTTCTAAACATTATCTTATTTTTAAGCGTGCTTTCAATTGAAACGATCGTTTGGATTGCTTTTAGCTATTTTTACCTGTTATTTTTCATGAAATTAAGATATATTGACTCAAGACACGAAGAATCTCAGGGTATGGGGAAAAATTAATTTTTCAATTTTTTTCTTTTTTTTTATAAAAAATAATTAGACGCATGAAAAACCAAAATTTAATATTTTTGAATACATTTAAATCCATAATCACAGAATAATAGGATTTAATTTAAATGGCGTCAGAGATAAAGATATTTAAAATAATAGGAACTTATTTTAAAAATAAGAAAAAATATAAATTCAGTAAAGAGATTCGGGCATTAAAAGAAGATGACGCTCTTGAAAAAATGTATGCCATGATTACTTCAATTGGCCTATATAGACGTCAAATTACTGTTGAAGAAATTAAAGAAATTTCTCCAGAAGAATGTCAAGATTATCTTATTCGTGAATTAAATAAATAAAAGTAGGATTAAAATGGAAAATACTGAAAATAATAATATTCAACAACAATTATATCAATTTCAATATTTAAAAGAACAAAGAGACGCTCTTGCTCAAAATTTGGGATTGATAAATGCTTCTTTACAGAATTACATGACAACTAAAGCAACTATCGAAAATTTAAAGAATGTAAAAGAAGGAGAAGAAATTTTAATCCCTATTGGCGGTTCAATAATCATTAAAGCAACTATTGGATCTATAGATAAAATTTTGACATATGTTAGCCAAGATGTCGCCATTGAAAAAAGTATTGATGAAACTAATGAATTTATTGATAAAATAATCGAACAGCATAATGAACAGATAAATTTCTTAAATAATGAACTTTATAAGCTGGATTTAACATTACAGGGAATGTCTCAGCTAATCCAGCAAGGATCTCCTTAAAATGGATGATTCACCAAGATCTTTAATTGAATTTTAAAATAAATCTAATTTTAAATGATATAACATATGAAAAATAAATTATCTAAGATATTTTCTAATTTTGTTAAGAAAACCTTAACGGAAAAAAAATTAGATGCAATTTCGGAATTGAAATTATTATTAGTAAGTAATGATGTTGCATTAAATACCGCTGAAGAGATCTGTAATCAATTATCCGAACGTTTAAAAGGTGAACAAATAGGACGTTTAACTTCAACAAAAAGTTTTTTATATAATGAATTGAGAGAAATAATTAGAAATATTTTAACTCCAGAACAAGAGATAGATTTATTAGCTGACATCAAGGCAAAAAATTTAAAAAACCTTCCATATGTAATGGTATTTTTAGGAGTAAACGGAACTGGAAAGACTACTACAATGGCTAAAATTGCTCATTTCTTAAAAAAGCAAGGATTATCATCTGTTGCAGCTGCATCAGATACATTTAGAGCAGGAGCCATTGAGCAATTATCAAAACACATGGAAAATGTGGGAATAAGAGTTATAAAACATGAATATAAATCTGATCCGGCAAGTGTGGCTTTTGATGCGGTTAATCACGCAAAGGCCAAGAATGTGAATGTTGTTTTAGTAGATACAGCAGGGAGACAAGTAACTGATAAAAATTTGATGGTAGAAATGCAAAAAATAGTAAGAATATCAGAACCAGATATGAAAGTACTAATAGTAGATAGTTTATCTGGTAATGACGCATTACATCAAGCAAAAGAATTCAAAAAACATATTGGTATCGATACAAACATATTAACTAAAATTGATGCTGATGCTAGTGGTGGTGCTGCTCTTTCCATTACATATGAAACAAAAAAACCAATTTTATTCATTGGAAGTGGACAAGGATATGATGATCTTAAAGATTTTTCTATTGATAAGTTTATTGAAAACATTCTCAGTATTGATTAGAGACAATTTCATTTTCAATAGATAAAATTTTTTAACAAAACAGTTTTAAATTAATCATTAAGGTTAGTTTTAATATTAAAAAACCAAGAATTGTATTAAATCGTATAAGTGTCGAATAAATGTCAAATTATCCGAAATATGAAAAATACGCGAAATATCAAAAAGGAAAGAAACCAAGTTATCCAGAGAGATTCAGGGAGTTTTTAAGAAGCTCGAAGCGAGTTCTAAAGATAGCTACTAAACCAAATAGAAAGGAATATTTCTTGGTTTTTAAAATTTGTATCATAGGAATCGTGATATTAGGAGGACTTTACTATATCCTACAATTAGTCTTTACTTTTGTAATGAATTTTTTAAATCCACAATAACTATTTTTAAATAACTTGAAAGAAAATGAGAATATCCATTCATCTTTCAGAAAATTTACATTTTGTTGCGAAAACAAGACATTTCGATACAATCCATATTGATGAACCAGAGTCATTTCATGGAACTGATCTTGGACCAAGTTCAGTGGAGTATATATTAATTGGAATTGGTGGCTGTTTAGGTTCAACCTTATCATTTTGTCTTAAAAAGAAAAAAATTGAAATAAAAGATTTAGAAATTATAATTGGTGGTACTTTAAAGCATGAAGGTCCTAATAAGCGTTTAAGAATAGTGAGAGTAAATGCTGAAATATTTCTTGCTACTGAAAATTCTGACTCAGATGAACAGGTTGGATTTTGTATTAATAATTTCTTGGAACACTGCGTTGTATCAAATTCTATAATTCCAGGTTTTCCTATTGATGTAAAGGTTATACAAAAAAAGTAAAAAAAGAGATAAATTAAAAATAATAAACAGAGATATTTTCAGGAATCTTGAGGTCTTCTTCTTTATTTTTACATGCAATGAATTTAATTTTCATTTCTACACATAACGAAAGAAGTCGGGAAGATAAAATTCCATCGATTATCAGAAACGAGAGACTTTTATGCTCAGAAATGTTTCCAAATAGTTCTCCAACAGGTAAAGTAAAAAGTACTTCTCCTTTTTTATTAAGTCCAATACTATGAGCTGTTTGGATCTCATTTATCGCATTTTTAATAAAAGTAGAATCCTTGATTTTCAATTTGTTCAAAATTCTTTGAAGTACATCTTCTTTTTTCTTAACTTCTTTCTTAGGTTTAGATTTTTGTTCTGTATCTGTTGCTGAAATTGCAGGTTTTTTATTTTGAAGTGCTTTAATCATCTGCTTTCTGGTTAATTCTTCAACTTCATATCCTTCTGGAGCTCGAGCAATATAATCTATTTTAGCCACTTGTAAGAGTTCATTCAAGATAATCGTTCCTCCTCTATCACCATCTAAAAAAGCTGTAACCGTTTCTTTTTTCTTCGATAAATCTATTATAGACTTAGGAACTTGAGTACCTTGCACGGCAATTGTATTTTTTATACCAATTCTCAATAGATTTAATACATCTGCACGTCCCTCAACGATAATTAAATCAGGATCTTCATCAACATCTGGACCTGCTGGTAAATTTTCAGAACCCCAAGAAGTGATTTCTGCTAATTTAATATCAGTATCAATCTTTTCTTCGATTTCACTTGATTCTAATGATTTTGAATCCCATTCTTTGAGTAATTCGGCAGCTCTCTCTATGATTTTTTTTCTCTTTGTCTGTCTAACATCCCGAATTTCAACTAATTTTATTTCTGCTTCACAAGGTCCTACTCTTGAGACTGTTTCAACCGTTGCCGCTAGAAGTGCTGTTTCACGACGAGTAAGACTTGAAGGAATTTTAATTATCCCCTCAGAAACTCCCTCCTTAGATACATTTTCTACCTCAATTCTACCAATCCTACCTGATTTTTGCAAATCTCTTAAATCCAAATCCAATAAAAGGCCTTCTGTTTGACCAAAAACGGCCCCAACAATGTCTGATTTTTCAACTACACCTTTTATTTTAAATTTAGCGTCAATAATATATTTCGTTGTAAAATCTGTTTGATTTGTAATTTTATTCACTTCCATAATTATTCTTTATTCATATATTCATTCAAATAGAATCAATATTCCATATTCATTTAGGGTTACGTTAATTTTTGAAAATTGGAGCAACCCTTTTTTAATCTTGCATAAATAATTCACTTATTTAGATAAAAGATCCTTATACCATCTAATTTACTAAATGAATTCATTATTAAAATGAATGAATTATTTTTATTACTATGATTGATTATAATTATTTTATTTTGGTGAATGATGATGATTTGAATTTTTTTTTAATTTATAATAATTCTTCGTGATAATTCTTATTTCTTGCAAGCTAACAATAATATTATGATATATTGATTAATTTTGAACGATTATTTTCTCATATATTATCATCAATTATATTGATGATTTGTATTTATAATAATGTACCTTATAATAAAATTTTTTGTTATTTAGTATAAAAATTCAATTTTTAGCATTTTTCTGTATTATCCCAATATGATTTCTATTTATTTAAAAGTTATTCCTTACTTTTTTTTGATGAGCTCATATTGGAATAAAATAAGTTTAAACAGAATTTTAGATTCCACTTCGAAAAAAAAATCTATAAAATATAAAATAAATACGGAAATAGGAAATTTTTACTTTTTTTTTAGAAAAGAACCTAATGATGAATCGAAAATTACCGGGAAACTCATTTTTTTTCCTAAATAATAAACATCAAGTTATACTTTAAAATGAAATAGTTTTAAATCTAACTTTAACATAAATAATTTACATATTCAATTATTTTATTTTAATTAAAATTAGAAAGTGATTTAAAATTAGAGTACGTGCTTGCTTGAGATGTAAGGAATATGTTGAGGTTGATGTCGATGATATTGATGTCAAAAACATGATTTATGTTTTTGAAGGGAATCATAGAGGTCATGCTCTCATTACTTGCGATCTTGATGAGGTAGAGTCATATAAAAAGGTTGTTCCACAGCTTTTACATGCTATGCATTAATTTTTTAATATATTTCTCAAGCGTAAAGAAGATTAAAAAAAAAATTTAGAGTTAATCATGAGAAATAAGGGAATGAAAGAACCTAAACGTAATTCAATTAATTTATTGCTCCTATCCATTTCGTTAATAATATTTGGTTCATTGAGCTTGTTATTTATTACTCAAATGGACTTACAAGCGGGGTGGGTATGGGAAGGAATCTCTAATACACATCCTGGAGAAGTTCATACCATAGTTATCGATGATATGGATAACGACGGAATTTCCGATATTGCTTGTTATCTTGATGTTACGAGTGGAGATGAACGATATGGTGATAATAATAAACCTAATTTCGGGAGCATACATGTTCTAAGCGGTGCAACAGGAAATGAAATTTGGAAAAATGAGTATGGAAATCCCGTGAAAAGAGTATTTCAAATATTTGACTATGACAATGATACTATAAAGGATTTCTTTGTATGTCGTAGTAAAAATCCATCTAATTTTACAAAGGAACCCAAATATGATGAAGAAGGTTTTAGTTATCATACTGATCCTATCCCTGATAACAATTCTAATCATCTCATTAGCGGAATAGATGGTTCAGAATTAACGATAGACTATGGAATTGATTCAAAGAATTTCACGAATTATTATATTTCTGATTTAGTTTATTTTAACGAAACAGAGGATATTGTTGAGGATTTAATTTGTTTGGAATATAATTATGACTATGATGTAGAAACGTATAATGAATCAATCACGGGTTATTATATAAATGGGACGTTGAAATATAAGAAATTTATTCGTGATAATATTAATGTAGAAGAATTTGATGATAATGATGCTCGTCCAAGAATTGAATTATTTAATTATGGGGGTATACTACACCTATTATATGTAGAAAGTGACAAATTATTATTAATAAATTTAACAAGCCAAGATAACTATTCAACTAATATCTTTGAAGTTAAAACTGCTGTTGATTATTCTTTCAAGATTCAAGATTTTAAGGTAATTGAGGATTTAGATGGAAATGGAATATCCGAATTGTTCTTAGCTAACGCTTCAGGTGGAGCAATGATTATTAATGGAACTGACGGAATGCTTATTTATCAACTTTATGACATCATTACTAGTGGTAAAGATTTCGATAATGTTAAAATTAATGAAATTCCCACTACTGTTGGAGATAATTTTACTTATATTGTTATATCAATATCAAGCACAGAATCTAATCGTAGTTCCTGGACAGGAGTATATTCAATTGAACAAGGTGAATTTAACGAATTATGGCGTAAATTAACAAGTCCACAAAGTAGATCACCAACTTATGTCTTAGACTCTGATATGAATGGTGATTCAGTAAAGGATTTATTGCTCTATGATGAATTTCAACCATTTTACGCCTCAAATTCAATAAAACGTTATACAATAGTTAATGCATTAAATCATAATGAAGTATATGGTATAATGAATTTACGGGAAAGTATTGAGGAAGGCATAATTTTTTCAGATTTTAACAATGATGGAATAAGAGATATAGTTGGTGTAAGCAATGTAAAAGTCATGGTAATTGCAATGGTACCCCCGATTTCTCTTTGGAATTCTCCTCGATTTATCTTTGGATTACCACTAACGATTTTATGTATTGCCTTTTTAATATTAGGAGTGATAATCTTGATACTTAAAAGTAGAGAATTACGATTTAATATTAAAAAAAGTATAAATGAAAATAAATTAACTCTGGTCGTTGATACTATTGGAATAACCTTAATTACAATTAGTTTCCTTTTATTTCTAATTCAAATAGATGTCTTCAATTTAACTTTAATTACTGGTGAATCCTTCTCTCAAATAGCAATTGTATTTGTTGTAGTATCTATATTATGGTATACATTTTTACCTTTAACTGCTGCTGTTTATAATCATTTCTCTCCATATTTTGCATTTTTTATTATCAAATTGCGTGAGTTGTTTTTTAGGCTCTCTAAAGCTTATAACAAGGAAATAGTAGTATTAGATATGGGAGAGAGAAAAGAATTGGGTAAAATTAACAAGTTAAAAAGAGTGATATTACCTACATTATTATCAATTGCTGTAGGTTTTTATTTCTATAATACTATGGCCCCAATATTAGGTTATTCTCAGAGTTTTACATCATTTGGATCTACAGAATTCTTTAGTTTTATTTCAGGATATACTCTCTTATGTACATTACCAATGGTCTTATCATTCACAATTTTTAGCTTTTTGATTGCAGGTAGTTCATTACTTGATGATGCAGGCATTGTATTTTATCGAGAATCAAAAACTTATAGGAGTCCAGGAGATATAGAGCCCATCAGTATATGGGCTCAATCATTAATAAAAGGAATTGCTGGAATTTCAGCGATTATTGTTTTCGTGAGTTTCTTTATTAATGTCGATTTTTCAGGTTTCTTTTCAATAGAAATGGGAGGGATAATGTTTGTGATTTTTGGTATATTCATTGTAATCGTGATGTTTTGGGCCCAACCATTCATAACATCCTTATCTTACATGCTTCTAGCTGAAGATGTTATGGATTTTACACATGAAGCCAATATCAAGAGGTTATTCCAAAAAATGGAAAAAAATGGATTTGATACAACACCTCGATTATTAGGTAATCTATATCCTATGGGATATAAACCATCAAAAAGAACCCAGCTTTTAGAAAGTTCAAAAGAGAAAAGAGGAATGAAATTTAAGTTATTTTCTTTAAAAAAGAAATAATTTTTTTTTAAAAATTTCTGGAATTATTTATTCAAATTTGATGATTTAAATTATTTAATTAAGAAGATCAGCTTTTTATGGGTTATATCATTCTTTTATTCATATAAAATTTTAAGTATTTTAGATGATAGAACGAATAATCGTGTTGGGGGGTAAAGGCGGTGTCGGTAAAAGCACTATAAGCGCGGCTACTGCTGTTGCCTTATCGGATTTACTTCCCGAAAAAAAAATTTTATTAATTTCATTTGATATTGCTCATAATATCAGCGACTTATTCGACCGAGAAGTAGGAGACAAATTAACTAAACTCACCGATAATCTTTGGGGTATTGAACCCGATCCCGATGTATATGCTGAAGAATACACTGAAGAATTTAATTCAAAAATGCGTGAGCTCATGAAAAGAATGCCAATCGTTGGTCAAATTCCTCAAATTAAGAATTTCATTGATACAACGATGACTTCTGATTCAATACCATTAGCTTTAAAGAATAGCATGTTTTTCCAGAAAATTTTAGACGCTGATAATAGCATTTATAGAGATCAAAACGTAGAAGCAATTGATTTCGATATTGTTGTGGCAGATTTTCCTCCTACAGGTAACATGATCGCATTATTTGACATACCAGAGGATCAAGTTCGAGTTTTATTAAAATACACCTTAAATTTCTTTAATTCTATCAGAGATGCTGTAAAGACATTTCGAAAAACAATGATGAAACCTCTTGCCAAGTTATTCAGCCCGATAAGTGGTCAAGATACCAGAAGAGAAATCGGTAAGGAAGTTTTTAAAATGCTTAAAGAACTCGAGGAAAGGGGAACGAGAATAAGTGAATTGATTCATAAAAAAGGTTCTCTTCGATTAGTAACCATTGCTGAAAAACCAAGTTTTGAGGAAATAAAGAGAGCGAGAGACTTATCGAGGAAATACATAACACTTGATGGTGTCCATATCAACATGCTTACTCCAAAAAAATCTGCTAAAAAATGCAAATTTTGTGGGAAAATGCATACCCAACAAAATAAATACATGACCGAAATAAAAGAAGAATTTAAAAATCTAACAATCTGGGAATCTGATAAGCTCGAAGATGAACCCATCGGTTTAGATGGATTGAGAAGGCTTGCTCGTGAAGTATATGGAGATGTTAATCCTGAAGAAATTTTAACTCCCAATAAAAAATAATCAATAAATTTATTTTGATAAATGTTAATAATATTATTAACATGACGTATGATGCCTATTTTCCTGGTGTTTTAACAATTTTCATTTATTATATAATCCTTATCATTTTAAGCATTTTAATAAGTATATTGATGTTTAAGAAATATTTTGAGAGAAAAACTAAAGCTACGTTTTACATGTCTCTTGTTTATACAATGGGTACAATTGCTTTGTTTATCATAAGTATTGGCTTATACGAAGTAATACTTACAGGATATTTCAAGGAAATATATAGATTATCTCTACCACTAGGATTTACATTTTTAAATATCGCTAGTATGATTATTTTAATTATCGCGGGTGATGTAACAGAAAGTCAAATATACAAAAAGGTGAAAATTCCGATAATAATCTTAGGTGTACTCATCATAGTTCTACTCTTTCTTCCCACGAATTGGTGGGGAACCCCCCAAGTAGATTATGAAGGAAAGTTAAGTACTCGTTTAATAGTTACTGCATTTCTTGCATTGTACAATGTTTTAATTTATATTTTTATGGCTCGAATATACTATTTGGCCAGCCATAGAACGATAGATCCTGTTGCTCGATTTGGTTTTAGATTACTCGATTATTCCATGATTTGCATGGTTATTTTCCTATTACTATATACCATTGACACTATATTAATTGCCCTTGGTGATAAAGGATATTCTATATTTATTTATATTGCATGGTTTTTTGTAATATCTTTCTATGTACTTTCCTATTTATCATTGGTCATGCCACATTGGGTAGAAAAACGAATAAAAAAATAGAAAGAAGTCTTTTTATGTGTCAAAATTTACTATTTTAAATACCAAATACAAAACGATAAAGATTTTATTTATTTAATCTCCTTTTTCTTGATAATGCCATGGACTTGTTCAAAATACCATTAAACGTGTTCATATTTTTAAATAAATCAATTTCTTCACCGCAACCCATTCTAAGAAGCTCAATTACAGAAAGTATTTTATACTTTTGCATTTGCATTCGATAATCCAAAGAAAAGGTCGAAATACATCCCGGACAGGTATTAATTATATATTTAGACCCTGTTTTTTTAATTTCTTTAAATCTTTTCTTTCGAGTGTTTTCCATCAGTTTACGATCCAGCAAACCCAATGATAATCCACAACATAAAGCATCCTCACGGTTATGTTCTAATTCAATTATTTCACATCCCGTTGCTTCCACTATTTTTCGAGGATAATCCAATAATTCAGGGTATTTTTTTACAACACATGAATCATGAAAAGCAACTTTTAAATTCAACTTGTTTGTTATATTCAAATCTCCTGCTTCAATAGCTTTATAAATATATTCCCAAATTGATGTTAGTTCAAAATCATTGGATATGCTCGGATATTCATTCTTATAAGCCTCATAACATTCATTACAAAAAATTATTAATTTTTTAACTCCTAAATCAGAGAATTTTGAATATAATCTCTCTTCAATTTCGTCTTTCGAAAGAGGCATGCTCATTCGATGATATACCTCACCACAACAAAAATCAATACCTCCAGCAAACACTTTACTTTCTAATAATCCTTCAAGCGTGGGATTTGTATATAAATGTTGCATAAAATAGGAAATAGAACACCCTAATAACACAAGCTCTTCGGAATTCGAAGGCGATTTCCATTTTGCTAGATTTTTCGCTTCCTTAGTAGTCATCATTTCCTGTTCATAAAATTTAAAAACATTTGATTTATTGAAAGGAAATAGAAATTTACTTGATCTTGGAATTTTTCCGTTTTCATCTAATTCTTTAATTTGTAATAATCTTAACTCTTTAATTAATTCTGAAGGATTTAAATCATTTGGACAATAGAAATCACATGTTCCACAGGTTGCGCATTCATTAACAATGAAACTTGAACCAGCAATTAAATTTTCGATTTCTTGTTTAGCCCGATCAATATTTAACTCTATAACGGGACAATTTTCCAAACATATTCCACATCTTACACATTGTTCTACATCAAACATTATTAAATTCGTAATTAATAAAGTAGAAATAAATATAAGATTTATTAAATTGCTTTAGTACCGTATTTGAAAGAAAAATTAATATTATTATGAATAAAATTATAAATTTTTACCAGGTTTTGGAAAAATCTCAATAAATTTATTGGAAATATTAAGCATTTATAGCTTATATACATACTATTTAAAAAGTAAACACAATTAAGACTTATAAAATTATGAGGAGTTTAAGATCACGAATATAGAAATACCTATAAAAAAGAAAAAAAGAATTTCGATTATAGCACATGGCGAAAGAAAGGAAGACCTAATTGAATGGGTAAAATTCAATAATAATACTTTTAGTAAACATGAATAATATGCAACAGGCACTACAGGAACACGTATAATAAAAGAAGTTGGTCTTGAAGTTCAAAGATTTCTCAGTGGACCATTAGGAGGTGATCAACAGATTGGAGCAAAAATTACTCAAGGTGAAATTGATTTTCTTATTTTTTTCTGGGATCCTCTTGAATCTCACCCTCATGATCCTGATGTGAAAGCATTATTAAGAATAGCAGTGGTTTGGAACATCCCAATAGCATGCAATAGGGCATCCGCGGACTTTTTAGTATCATCTCCTCTCATGCATGAAGATTATACCAGGAAAGTAATAGATTATTCAAAAAGATATGCTTAAGGGATTTAATCAGTAAACCCTTGAATTTTCTGGCAATAATTTATCAAATTTTACTCTATTTCAGGATTTAACTTATAGGTTTTAAGCAAGAAAATTTATCATTTTTTAATGAGCGTGAGGTTTTGGATGACCTCCAGCAATAATAAAATAAATTTTTTCACTTTTCAGATTTTTCAATAATACATGGGAACCTTCAGGAAAAAAATAAGTTTCTCCTTCATTTAATACTATTTCTTTATCTTCATCATTAATTAAAATCTTTCCTTTTGGTAAATATAAAATTTCTTCATGTCCGCTACCAGCTCCTGCCTTTCTCCCTGATTCTTCCGGATCTAGATAACATAATCCCAAATATACATCTTTAATCTTAGCATTTTGCATTCTACCATAAAAAAATTCTCTTTTAACCGAATTTTCACATTTCTCTTTTAAATTGAAAACCATCATAAGATTATTCATATAATAGAAAAATATAAATTTTTATAATTTGAAGTTTAACTTACTGTTGATCTTATAAAACTGAATATGAGCCTACTAAAAATGGTTTATTAAATGATATTGATAAATCTAAGTTCTCTCCTTATATCTATAGAAATAGGAATATTGCTCTTTTTTTAAATAATCAATTTCAATTTTATGTAATTGAAGTTATAAGTTCTATTGGATATTCCTTAAAATCGAGAGAGTTAGTTTCCATTTAGTACTTATTAATATGAACATTTTAATTCTAATAACATCCACTTATGATATATAAGGAGCTCCTTTTCCTCTATGTAGAATCAACAAAAACTTTAAATATAAATAATTGTTAGATCTATATAGCACTATGTAGAATCAACAATAAAAAAAATTAGTGATTAAGATGAAAATTTTATTAATATATCCAAAATATCCAAAAACTTTTTGGAGCTATTCAGATGTTCTAAAAATAATTGATAAAAAGGCGATTTTTCCACCTCTAGGATTATTAACAGTAGCTTCTATGTTACCCGAGGAGTGGGAAAAAAAATTAGTTGATTGCAATGTTAATGATTTAACTGATGCTGATTTAATTTGGGCAGATATGGTGTTTATAAGTGCAATGATTGTTCAAAAAGACAATGTATATTCTATTTTAATGAGATGTAGTGCTCTAAATAAGACAGTGGTTGTAGGAGGCCCTCTTTTTTCAGCTATCCCACAAGATTTTGAGGATATGGGTATCAGTCACTTTGTTCTTAATGAAGCAGAAATTACTTTACCCTTATTCCTTAAAGATCTAGAGGAAGGTAAGGCAAAAAAAATGTATCATAGTTCAGAGCGCCCCGATCTTAAAAATACTCCAATACCAATGTGGTCTCTGATTGATTTTAATGATTACTATTCTGCACTGATTCAATATTCACGGGGATGCCCTTTCAATTGCGAGTTTTGTGATATCATTGTGATGAACGGGAGGGTCCCTAGGACAAAATCTCCTAAGCAAATCATCAATGAGCTCCAAGCAATCTATGACTTAGATTTTAGGGGAATGGTGTTTTTTGTAGATGATAATTTCATTGGGAACAAGAAAGACACCAAATTACTCCTTCCAAAAATTATTGAATGGCAACAAGAACGCGATTATCCATTTAATTTTTTCACGGAATCGAGTCTCAATCTATCAGAAGACACAGAATTGATGGAATTAATGAGTGAGGCTAATTTTACTAATGTTTTTTTAGGTATTGAAACTCCTTCCTATGAAAGTTTGAAGGAATGCGGAAAATTTCAAAATATTAAGATAGATCTCGTTGAATCAATCAGAACAATACAAGAGCATGGAATGCAGGTAATGGGGGGATTTATTTTAGGATTTGATAAAGATCCAGAAGATATATTTGATGCAATGATTGAATATATTCAAAAAACGGGAATTGTAACTGCTATGGTGGGGTTGTTAACTGCTCTACCTGGTACACGATTATGGCATAGACTTAAAGAAGAAGGTCGTCTAATTCCCGGTTGTACAGGTGAAAATACCGATGTTGTAACAAATATTAATCCTTTAATGGGAATGGAAAACTTAGTTAATGGTTACATCCACGTGCTTAAAACTATCTATAATCCAAAAAACTACTATAAAAGAATTGAAACTCTACTTGAACATTTAAAACTTAACCCAACAGTTTTAAATTGGGATGAAAATACATCCAATAAAAAAAAAAAAATTCAATACGGAGATAGTATGATGGTTCTTCGGATAATATGGGAAATAGTTATTAAATCTCACAATCGTTTCCGATTTTTGAGATTATTGGTAAGGACTTTAAGGAAGAGACCAGAATTACGTTATATAGCTGCTGAACTTGCAATTTATGGGCATCATTTCGAGAAGAATATGAAAGAAGTGGTTAAAAACAAACCAAATGTAAATAATTTGCCAATTCCACAATCTATCCCATCTAAAAATACCTTAAAACCAACAGAAATCTTGTTAGTATAATTATTATCTTTTTAATTCTTTTTTTAAATTATTTAGTGAGATAAAAGAAGTTTAAGTTAAAATAAATGGAAGTTTAGCAAAAAAAGTTGTTGTTCGAGGTATATATTGATATCTTTTAAGAATATGAAAAAATATAAAAAATTCTATAATAAATTAAGTTTCCTCCTCATATCCATGGATGTAATTATGTTGCTTCTCCTTTAATTCATTGATTTCAATTTCTATGGATTGAAGTTTTGTAAAATCTACTTTAACACCTATTTCAACTAGAACTTCGGTCATTCTTAGCTTTAATTTATCCTTTTTTTTAAAATAACATTTTCGATATTTAAGATTGTAAAACAAAATATATATCCTTAGAATCAAAAATGAAATATCTTCCTTTATTGAAATATATTGCAACCCTCATTCTTCCAAAATATTAAACCTTTTAATTATTAATTAATGATTTAAATATTAAACTGAAATAGATTTAATTAACTAATAAAATATTTCATGGCCAAAATTAAATCCCTACGTAATTTTTTTAGAAGATTTCAGTAAGTTGGAGAAGGTAAATAAACTTTTAAAAATTTAGGGAGAAATTTTACTTAAAATATAAACCTAGTATGAGATGATATTAAATGAATGAAGATTTATGGTTTGGTTATCACGTCCCTTCTGAGGGCCTTAATTTCGAAGAGATGAAAAAAATTTGCTTAATGGCTGAAGATATTGGAATTGATCTTTTTACAACCACAGATCATTTCATGAACATGATGAATCCAATGGGTAAGGAAAACCATCCTCTTGAATGTTGGACCTTGCTAGCAGGTCTTGCGGCAGTTACTAAAAAGATTCGGTTAGGACCACTAGTATCATGTTATGGGTATAGGGCACCAACACTACTAGCAAAAATAGCAACAAGTGTTGATATTATAAGTAACGGAAGATTAGTAATGGGACTTGGAGCAGGATGGCATCAGGCTGAATTTAATGGATTTTATGGAAAATTTCCTCCTGCAAAGGAACGAATACAAGGTTTTCAAGATACACTAGCTATTGTACATTCTATGTTCCGTAATGAGAATACTACATATAACGGAAAAATTTTTTCTATAGAAAATACTTTAAATAGTCCTCTTCCAATTCAGAAAGAAATACCGATGATGGCGGGAGTATTTGGAAACCTAACTATTAAAATTGCCACTCGTTATGCTGATATTATTCATTGCATTTTTGATCCTGCACTAGATGTCTTAGAAAATCGGAAATTTCAAATATCTGAAAGTTGTAAAGAAATAGGGAGAGCGCCCAACGAAATCCGAATCGCTGCAGGATATACACTATGGTTAAATCCAACAAAAGAAGATATTTCTAGGCGAATTATGATGTTAAAAATGAGGGGGCATTCATCTATAAAAGATATAAAAAAATATGTAGAAAGTTCTCCATCAACGCCAGATGCTCACATTGAAGCAATGCAAGAGTTAATAGATCATGGATTGAAACTTTTTACTTTTATGGGATCTTTGGACAAATTAAAAATTTTCGCAGAAGAAGTTATTCCGAAACTGAGATGATTTAAATAAAAAGGGAATTATCTGAAAATAATGTTTTTAAAGCAAAAAAAACAATAAGATGACGAAATTATAAAAAAAATAAATTAATATAAAAATTTAAGTACCTTCTTCATAACCGTGAATGTAGTTATATTGTTCCTCTGTTAATTCATCAATTTCAATTCCCATAGATTGAAGTTTCAAGAAACCAACTTTATCGTCTATATCTACAGGAACATCAATCATTCCAGGTTTTAACTCATCCTTTTTTTTTACTATGTATTCTGACATTAATGATTGTAAAGCAAAAGACATATCCATTACTTCACTTGGATGACCTTCAGACAGCACTAAATTTGCCAATCTACCTTTAGCTAAGAGATAAATCTTCCTTCCATCCGGGAAAATTAATTCTTCTACATCAGTTCGAATTGGTTTAACTTCTTTAGCATGCTCATAAAGCTCTTTTGTAGGAACTTCAATATCGAAGTGCCCTAAATTACCTAGTATTACTCCATTTTTTAATAAATCAAACATTTCTTTTGTTGGAGAAATAACATGCTTGCAGCCCGTCGCAGTAAGAACAATATCGGCTTCAGGAAGTGCTTTAGCAATTGGCATTACTTGATACCCAGCAAATCTGGCTTGAAGCCCTTTTATTGGATCTACTTCAGTTATAATGACATTTGCGCCCAAACCTCTTGCTCTTAATGCCATTCCTGATGAACAATGACCATATCCAGCAATTACCACTGTTTTTCCTGCAAATAAAACATGCATTCCATATATGGCAGAAATAATGCCTTGTCCAGTTCCTAACTCGTTATCAAATTGATTTTTACATCTTGCGTCATTCACCGGAAATAAAGGTACTTTTAAATCGCCTGCATTGTCCATTGCTTTAAATCGCTTTACTCCAGTGGTAGTTTCTTCTTGACATCCAATAATGGTTCCGGAGGAAATTAATTCAGGAAATTCTTTATGAGCAGTCACTATCATATCAGCACCATCATCAATCAAGATATTAGGTTTTTCTTTCAAGCATTCCCGAATACACCAATAGAATTCTTCATCAGTATTACCATGCCATGCAAAAACATTTATGTCTTCTTTTACGAGAGCCGCAGCAACATCATCTTGAGTTGAGAGAGGATTGCTTCCACACAAATATACTTCAGCACCTCCTGCTTTCAATGTTCTAGCTAGGTTTGCTGTTTCTTTAGTAATATGTAAACATCCCGCAATTTTAACTCCTTTTAGGGGTTTTTCCTTTTCGAATCTCTCACGGATAATTTTAGCAACAACAGGCATTTTATTTTCAGCGACATATAAGGATTCTTTTCCTTTATCCGCTAAATTTTCGTTTGCTATTTTGTAATTAACCATTTTTTTCACAACTTAACCTATAAATACTTTTTTTAAGATTATATTGAATATAAGTTTAAGTTAAAATTTAAATATGAGTTTAATTAAACTCAAAATTTTTTAGGTAAAAAGGATACATTTAATTAATAAAATCTAATATGAAAAAAAATCACGTTATAAAAAATGCACAATTTAATTAAAAGGCTGAATTTTAACTCCAAACCTAATATTTCGGAAATTTCAAACGATTTAAACATTTCTAGACAAACTTTTAAAAACAAGTTTAGTAAACTGGAAGAAAAAGAAGTAATAAAAAATTTTACAATTAATATTCATCCAAACATTCAACCAAATTTAAAATATGTAATTCTGGAGATAAAGACGAATCCAAAAGAACCCGAGCTAGTAAGCGAGATGTTAAAAATTCGACAATTAAAATTATTAGATGGAATATTTGGAGAATTTTCTCTTATCGCACTTTTTATCTTTAGAGATTCAGATGAATTTAATCAAGTGTTAAAAAGAATAGACGAGATCATGTCTAATTCTTATTTTAAGAAATATCAAATAATTGAAACGATTAAAATATTTAAAACAAATGGAATTGAGTTATCTAAAACCAATTTGAAAAAAAGGCAACTTGATCCAAGTGATCATTGGATTTTAAGGATACTACAAGAAGATCAAGGAAGTAAACTAATTTCAACCTATGATATTTCTAAATTATTGAAAAAAAGAGAGAATTTCACTATATCTCAATCAACGATCTATAATAAAATTAAAAATCTTGAGAAATCTGGAGTAATTTTGAATTATATCATAAATTTTTGTCCTCAAAAAATAGGATATAGGGGAAAATACATAGTACGCATAAAACCTAAGGATCCTTCAAAATATGATGAACTTGCTTTAAGATTGGAAAAAAAGAAATGTATCACCGATCTTTTTAGAATAGGGGAACAATATGGATTATTTGCTATTGTAAGAGTAAAGGAGATATCAGATTATGGAACATTTATAAGAGAATTATATGGTGATGAAATTGAGGACACATTTACTAATTTTGTTCTTGATGAGTTAATACAATATACCAATTTTATAATTTTTTAATTGAAATTGATATTTTAATTGAAAGATTGATAAAATAAAAAAAAATTATATATTTAGAATTTTTACGTAGGCTAAGGTCTGATTTAACAATTGATATGCAATTTCGCCAAAGGTCATTGGTCCCGTAAAATAACCTGTTTTCTTCCCTTCTAATTCCGCATAAAGGTAATTTAAAATACAATTACAAGAGAAAACAATATTTTCCCCGCTTTCCTCAGGCATTTCATTAAGAAAATCGGAAATGTAATCTTTTACGGGTCTTGCTTGTTTATACAATACACCTTTGAAAACTGGAGCATAAAAATCGACTTTTTTATTTTCTTCATCCACTGCTTGAAAGCTTGTGTTTATCATTGCTCCAAAATAATTAGCTACGAGGGGTAATTTAATATCGATATTATTTTCAATAATATATTCTGCAAAATTTCGTGTTTCTCCGTTTATTTGGACTTCTTGTGCCATGAATCCATCTTCGAGGAATTCAATGGCATCACCATCTCCTTGCTCGAAAATATTTAAAATTTTTATTTCTGGAAATTTATTTTCAGGAAGCCTAACATGCATAACAACAGCACGGTCATCATAAACACTTAAACTACTACCATCCATAATTTTTGCGGTTTCATTTCCTAAATCATCAAGATGGATTCCAGATATCCATCCAATTAATGCTCGAGTAGCAAATCCTTTAAAATTTGGAGATTCCAAAGCAAAGTAATAATGAATTGAAGATGAAGCAGGTATAATGATGAAACTTAGAGTTTTGTCTGGATCATCAACATAGATTTTAGAAATTGTATCTTGGTTATATGTCTTTATAGTTATATCTTCGATATAATCGGGTAATTCAGTTACATACATCTTATCCTTTGTAGATAAGCCCCCGTCTTCAGCCATAAAGTAAGGAATTGTCCCTCCAATCCATTTTCCTTTAGGTAATTGTTTTAATAAGTTTTCATCTCCAGCAATTAATAAAGTCTTGTTGGATTCTATTTTCTTTTTTACCTCATCTAAATCAAGTAATGATCTTATCATGTTTAATTCACATCTCCTCCAAAAATTTTTTTCAAATCACTTTGAGCTATTGGAAGTTTAATAGTTTTCAAGAACAAATTGCGAATTTCTTCAGCACTTTTATTTATTATTTCAGGGGAATTGTCTTTTTTTATATTTAATCTGATCCTGAACATAAGTATTTTTATTGCTAAGAATTCAAATTCAAAATCGATATTACCCACTACTAATTCTTTCCATCTTTTATCAGTTAAAGGAGGTATTTGCATTATTCGTCCCTAAATGAAATAATTAAAGATATAATCATAGAAATGGTATTTAAATGTATCAAATTCCAAAGGAAAAAAAAAACATGAATAAAGAAAATAAAAAGTAATTCTTTATATTGAATTTTTTGCTATAAAAGAATGTTTTTTAAGTAGTAATATCATGTTATCTATAGTCTAAAAAAATAATAAATGAGATTATAACTATGACTGATAGTAATAGAGAATATCTTGATGAAATTAATGTAGCCGCCTATTATATTTCACAGGATAACAAACCTTATGATGTATTATGCTGGTTTTTAGCTGAACGCCTTTTAATTTATGAAAATAAAGGTATCCCCCCACCAGAATATATAATAAAACAAAAAGCTGCCCAAATTTATTTTGAAAAATGTCCTTATGATATACTCTGTTTTAGAATTGCAGAATTGGATATTTTGATGAAATATAATAGGTTTGATATAGATTACTTGCAATCTAATAAATGTTAATTCAATTATTTCAATATCAAAAATAAAGATTAGGAACTATATTTTAATAAATGGACGATTTTCTTAAAGTAAATATAGATATATTTAAAACTAAAAAATTTTTTTAATATTCTTAGCAGATTAAATTAAAATAAGAGAGATGAGGGGAGTTATAAAATTAAAGAAAGCTTGTTTGATGCATTAATCGAAAACTCCCCTGATGCAATAGCTATAGCTAATATAAAAGGAATCATAATAGAATGTTCAGACAGTTTTTTGAAGCTTTTTGGGTATGAACCCAAGGAACCTAATGATTTAGTAGGAAAAGATGGATTTAATCTTCTCATTGAAGAAGACAAGCAAAGATCAGGAGAAGATTATAAACAATTATTAAAAGATGGTTTTTTAAATGATAAAGAAGGAACATTTATAAGAAAGGATGGAACTAAATTCATAGGTTCATTAAACATGAGCATTGTTAATGATGCAAATAAAAATCCTCTTTATATTATTGGAATTGTAAGAGACATCACACGACATAAAGAATTGGAAAAAGCCTCAATTGAAAAAGATAAATTATTACAACAATCTGAAGAAAGATTCCGGATAATTCTAGATAGTATTGTAAATATCGTTGTAGAAACGGATATTAATGGAACAATTACTTATATAAGTCCTCAAGTATATGATACTCTCGGATATAAACAAGAAGAATTGTTAGGAAAGGTTGCTTTTAATTATACACATCCAGAGGATCTTGATGGTCTTAAGATGATTATTCAAAATTCGATATCAACAAAAAAAACTGTAATATATGAACTCAGAGTAAGACATAAGAATGGAAAATATGTTCCTATGGCATCATATGGAAATATAAAAGAGATTAATGGAGAGTTAAGGATTATTGGAAGTTTAGCAGATATTACTGAAAAAAAAGAAAATGAACTGAAATTAATAACTTCAGAAGAAAAATATCGTAGACTATATGAAACGGCTCAAGTAGGTTTTTGGACTTCCCGGATGAAGGATGACCTTATAATTAATGCCAATGATAAAATGGCAAGCATTATTGGATTAACAAAAGCAAATGATATTATCGGAAATAGATTAGATGATTATATTAAGGATAATTTTACAGTAAACTTTTATAGTTTATTAAAAGAATTCAATGTTGTATCCAATTTTGAAGCAAAATTAGTAAATGCCAGTGGTGTTGAAAAGGCAGTATCTATAACTGCTCGCTTGTTTCAAGAACAAAATGAAGTTGATATCATCGAAGGATTCATGATTGACATTACAAATTTAAAAAAAATCCAAGATGCATTAAAAGAATCTGAAGAAATGTTTCAGTTGGTTCTTAATAATATACCCCAATTTATTTTTTGGAAAGATATAGATTCTCGTTATATGGGATGTAATGAGAATTTCGCACGAGTAGCTGGAGTAAAAAGTCCTGAGGAAATTAAAGGAAAAACTGATAAAGACCTAGCATGGCAAAAAGAAGAAGCAGAGTTCTTTCATGAAACTGATGCGCTCGTGATGGAATCAAATACTCCAGAATACCATATTACCGAACAACAACTCCAAGCTGATGGAAAGCATGCATGGCTAGATACAAATAAAATTCCCTTACATAACTCTGAAGGGAATGTTGTAGGACTTCTTGGAACATATGAAGATATTACTGAACGTGTTAATGCTGAAATTGCTTTAAAAAAATCCGAAATACAATATCGTGAAGCATTCCAGAATGCTAATCTGCTTAAGGATTTATTTTCTCATGATATCAATAATATTCTTCAAAGTATCCAAACTGCAAATGAGATTTATGATTTAGAAGTAGATAAGGGAAATTATGATAAATTAAAAGAAATTACAGATATTATTAGAATGCAAATTAATCGAGGTGCAAAATTAGTAAATAATGTAAGAAAGTTAACGTTACTAGATAATACGGAGGTGAAGCTTGAACCAGTTAACGTGATTAAATACTTAGATAATTCTATAAACTCTATTAAAAACATATTTCCCAATAAAAATATAATAGTTCAAAAAAAAATCCCAGGAAATACCTTGAAGATTCAAGCTAATGAATTCTTATGCGATATTTTTGATAATATCCTATTGAATGCTGTTATGTATAATGATAATAGTATAATTAAAGTAAAGATTAATATATCAAGAGAAAAAAGTAAAGATCAAAAATTCATTCGAATTTCAATTCAGGATAATGGTATTGGAGTAGAAGATATTCGAAAAGACACTATCTTTGAGAGAATTTATAATAAAGATAAAACAATAAGTGGTGTAGGATTAGGATTGTCCTTGGTAAAAAAGATCGTGGAGAGTTTTAATGGTAAAATTTGGATAGAAGATGTTTTACATGGAGATCCTTCAAAAGGAAGTAATTTTGTCATATTAATTCCCGAAGCTTTCATAACAATGAAGTTTTAGATCTTATTTATTGATGATTTCAATTTAAAACATGTTTTATATGAAAATTTTAATCGTATCTAATAATTCATATTATTATTAAATGACTATATTTTTTAACCTTTTAAAAAAAAAAATTGGATTATCACGTATAGGACGAATCAGTTTTATAAGCGATTCGAAAAATTACTTAAAAACTCCAACAATTGCTTTACCACTCAAACCTAATTTAGTTCATCAAGTTAAATCTATTGAAGATTTTAAAGAACAATCATTATATATCATATCTGATGAGAATTATTTAAAACAAGAAGTCTCAGAAGAAATTTTTAAAAAGACATGTTTTATTTATTTCTATGAGGGAACATTAGAAAATTTTCAAGATATTTTAAATAATAACATAGAAATATTTTTAACACGAGATATTTTACCAATTATTCCTTTTAATATACCAACTACAATTCTAAATAAAGAATTTGCGATAAATGAAATCATCTTTTTTATCGAAAATGTGTCTAAACTACTTGTAAAATATCCACAATTAAATTTTGGTATTACTATTAAGATTTTTGATTTTCCTGAACTGTTATATTTGTATTTTAAACTTATTACAGAAAATGAAAACATTACTTTACTTAATCTAAGGGATCTTTTTGATAATTTAAGTAAGTTTAGAAAGATATGTAATGCCATCTTTAAAATTAAACAGCAGCTCGATAATAATTTAGTTCTAATGGGTTCAGGTAAAATAATTCCAAAAGATTATCCAATACTAGTTTACTTAGGAATAGATATAATTGATTGTTCTTATTCTAGTTATCTTGCTTCGGAAAATTTTTATGATACGGTTGAATACTCACTTCCCATATACAAGCTACAATTTATACCCTGTTCTTGCGTTGCTTGTGGAAAAAAACTAAAATCACTTCTAGATGATAAATACTCCCTTCAAAAAATTGAATTAGTATGTTTACATAATCTCATAACTGCTAAAAATTACATGAATAAGATAAAACAATATCTTCATACAGAAGATTTTCGTGCTTTTGTAGAAAAAACAACTCTAGATGACTTGAATTTAATATCAATATTAAAAATTTTAGACAAAGAATATTCTGAATTTATTCAAACTTACACTCCAATCACTCAAAAAAATAAGATCATTAAGTCTCTTGGAGCGTCTTCTTATTTTCGACCAGATTTTCAACAATTCAGAGAACGATTAATCAAGTCATTTGAACCTGAATCTTGGACTAAATTAATAATATTATTTCCTTGTTCAGCAAAAAAGCCATATTCTTCCTCTAAATCGCATAAAAAATTTAGCAGCATTCTTAGAAAATTTCCTGATTTCCCAGATTTTCAAGAAATAATTTTAACTTCACCTTTAGGTGCAATCCCAAGACAGTTAGAAGATATCTATCCAGTTAATTCATATGATATTTCAGTTACGGGTGAATGGGATCATGAAGAGTTGACATTAGCTTCATCAATGCTTATTGATCTAATTAAAAAATATGATGAGAAGGTCCCAATTATTTGTCATCTAGAGGGAGGTTATCGTGAAATAGCAAAAATTGCACAAAAAAGCCTATCAAATGAATTTATTTTCTCCATCATAGAAGAAAGTATAACTTCTAAAGAATCTTTAAAATCTTTAGAAGAATTAATCAATAAATATAAAAATAATTACAAATTAAATGAAGAAAATCGAGAAAGAGAATATTTATTAAAATCTTGGAACAGAAAGGTTGAAAAAATAATAGATTTTCAATTTAATTCTGGATTAGGTATAAATTTTTGTTCCAATGGAGTTATTACAAAAAAAAATAAAAATAATGATAAAATCCATATATTTGACAAGAAGCAAAAAGATTTAATAGGGATTTTTAAGATTGAATTAGGACAAATCTTCTTAACATTAAAAGGAGCCTTAAAATTAAGACCATTTATTAAGAATTCAAATATAATAGTTTTTAATGGTGATAAAATAAAAGGAAATACATTATTTCGTCCAGGAATTATTGAATTTAGCCCAAATCTATTTCCAAATTCTCATGTAATAATTCTAGATCAAGAAAAACAGAAGGTTATCGGTGTTGGAGAAATGATTGTTGGATCAAAGTATATAAAAAATTCAAAGTCGGGACGGATTGTGAGAGTTTATGAAAGAATCAAATGAAATGGTTAATCCATTAGTTGATAAGATTTATTTCTTGAGAAATAAAGCTCTTAAAAATCGAAAAAGTATCTCTTTAGATCAGTTAAAAAAACCAGTAAGTTTTTGGATTAAAGAAGACAGGCTTCAAAATGAAATAGGAAAGGAATTTACAATAATTTTGCGCACTAATGGCTGTAGTTGGGCTTTAAGTAGAGAAGGAGGGTGCTCAATGTGTGGTTATATTCAAGATGCGAGTATTCAAAAGGTTAATGATGAAATAATTCTTACTCAGTTTAATCATGCTCTCCAAAATAAAATAAAAGAAATAGAACAAGATGATTGTAATTATATATTAAAAATTTTTAATTCAGGTAGTTTTTTTGATGATTCAGAAATAAATAAAGTTGCTAGAAAAGAAATTTATAGTAAAATCATTGAAATTGATGAAATTAAGGAAGTAGTAATAGAATCTAGAATTGATTATATTACAATTGAAAAACTTGAAGAAATAAAGGATAGTTTAAGAGGAAAGCACGTTGAAATTGGAATTGGTCTTGAAAGTGCTAATGATCATATTAGAAATCAGTATATCAATAAAGGTCTTTTATTAAGAGATTTTGAGAATATAATCGAAATGTGTAAACAATATGGTGTTGGCATTAAAGCTTATTTATTATTTAAACCCCTATTTCTTAATGAACAAAGCGCTATTGATGATTGTGCAAGTTCGATACGGTACTGCTTGGATATTGGTATTAATACCATCTCTATTAATCCAATAAACATACAAAGGGGATCCTTAGTTGAATATTTATGGTATCAAAATCGATATCGTCCTCCTTGGTTCTATTCTCTTTTTAATTGTCTTCAAAACACTATCAGTAATAAAGATCTTAAAGAGTGTAGAATTGTATCAGATCCTTCTGGTGCCGGAACTAAAAGGGGGATCCATAATTGTTTAAAGAGAGATTGTAATAAAAACATGACAGAAATGCTTAAAAATTTTGTTTTAAAACAAGATATTAATGAATTGGATATCATTAATCATAAATGCGAATGCAAGAAATTATATGATTATCAAAAACACTTTTATTAAAAAAATTTTTAATAAATGATGATTTCATCCTTTTATTTATTGATAATCATTTAATTCTTGATCTATTTTCGAAATTAGATTTAGGATTTCATATCTCATTATAATAGATAGTAAACATTATAACTCTTTTAGTAATTACCCGACGAAAAAAATTTTATTCTTTATTAATTATTCATTTATCATGCACATATCGAATTAGGTAATGAGTGAAAAATGCAAGAAAAGGATAATTTTTTCACAGATTATGAATCATTTGTGATAAATAGATCATGATAAATGATTATCTTTATATTGAATCCTAATTTATTTTTAAATATTCTAACTCTGCTACTCAACATATTGACAATAATGAAGAATTGGATTAGATTAACTCTGTTTTATATCGGTCGTTCAAAAAAACATGAAATTTTTAGAGTAAAAAAGTGGAATCGCAGTCTCGAGAAGATTTTTAAAAAATCTGTTTATAATGCCAATTATGAAGAAATAGGTAGAGTTAAAGACATATTTGGACCAATTGATTTACCATTCATATCTATCAAAGCTGTTCCGAGTCAAGAATTTAATCAAAATACTAATGTCTATATAAAAGTATCATAATAAAACTGATTACGTGTATAGGTGAGAACGATTACAAGTTGGAATGTAAGCAAGGTTGAACGAAAAGAAAGAAATAGTGAAGAAAGAATTTGTCTGGAGTGTGGACAAGATGTTTTTTTCGATGAAAATAGGGGTTATACTGTTTGTGAGGAATGCGGTTTGATTCATTCTGAAAAGCACATTGATCGTGGTCCTGAGTGGCGAGCATTTGATGCAGATCAAAAGAAAAAGAGAACTAGGACTGGAGCACCCATGACTTATATGATTCATGATAAAGGACTTAGTACGATGATTGATTGGAAGAATAAAGATATTTTTGGTAAAGAAATTCCTGCTAAATTACGAGGTCAAATTTATAGATTAAGAAAATGGCAAAGCAGAATCCGAATTTCTGATGCTACCGAAAGAAATTTGACATTTGCTTTAAGCGAATTGGATCGAATGGCCTCAAATCTCGATCTTCAAAAGAATTTACGTGAATGCGCGGCAAAAATATATCGTGACGCTGTTGAAAATCATTTAATTCGGGGTAGAAGTATTGAGGGTGTTGCTGCTGCCAGTTTATATGCTGCCTGTCGTCGTTTTAAAGTACCTCGTACATTAAATGAAATTTCAGAAGTCGCTCGAGTAGATAAAAAAGAGATTGGTAGATCTTTTCGATTCATAACTTCAGAATTAGATTTAAATTTAAATCCAACAAAAGCTTTAGATTTTCTTAGTCGTTTTATTTCTGAGTTGAAATTAAGCACTGAATGCCAAAAATTGGCAAAAAAAATAATACTTCAAGCTGAAAGGAGAGGTCTTACTTCTGGTCGCGCTCCAGTAGGTCTTTGTGCAGCATCCATTTATGCTGCTTCAATTTTGGCAAAAGAAAGAAGGACTCAAAGATATATTGCTCAAATTGCTGGAGTAACTGAAGTAACTGTTCGCAATCGTCTCTCAGAATTAGTAGAAAGTTTAAATTTGTCAATCTCGTTAAAAAAGAAATTAGATGAATAGAAATTTTTAAAATATCTACTCAAATATTTAATTCGGTTATAATTTTAAAATTCTTTTAATACTATTCACTTCTTTAGTTTCTTACCTTATAACATAAATACTTGTAATGTGCATATATCTACATATCACATGAGTTTATGATTATTGAATCCAACTACTTCAATACATAAGAGCACTATTTATTCAATCTTGGTGATTAAAAAGTGAAAAATTTGTTGGTAAGTAATACTCAAGCAGATTATTTTCTCTATAACGTGGAAAAAAGACTTTCTAGTCATTTTCATGCAGGTGTTATCTGTGATAAAGATGGTTTCATCATATCAGCAAGAATACCTAGAAAAAATCAGCATTTATTAAATGCTAATACAATAGCTTTATCAGCTATTGCCAATAAAAAGAAAAAAGTTAAAAATTCAGAGTATATTCAAGTGATTAGAGATTTAGATGATTCAAAAAACATTCTTTTAATTGTTTTATTAAGAAGAGATAGTTTTGAGAAAATTTTAACCCATTTCAGAGAACTAAATAAAATTTTATCCGTCCAAGAAATTTTTTAGTAAACATATAATTAATTTATCATCTAATAGTTATTCGTGCTATTTGGAATAACATGTATTTTATTAATTAAATTTATTTAAATGTATTTTCATTACATTCTTAGATTAAAAATTTGAGTTCAATTTGAATAATTTCATAATTAAAATAATAGAACAATATTTTACTAATAATTTAAGAAGAAGTATTTTATGAGTTGATATGTTTGAGTTATTCTCGGGATGAACAAATATTAAAAAAAATTATAAATACGATTATTAATAGCACGGCAGGATTGATACATGTTCTAATCGTAGATGATACGGGAATAACCATTTTAAGTGAGTCTAAATTCCATTTCATGGATAATGATACTACAGTGGAGAAAATCGGTGCTATAGGAAGCGCAGTATTCATTGCTAATGAAGAACAAGGGCAAATTTTAGGATATGGAAATATAGGAATTCAAATAACGGAATACGAGGATGGAATGATTTTTTCAGCAAAAGCAGGGAATGGTGTATTATGCATTGCCACAGATCCGAACGTTCAAATAGGATTCATACGAGCTATATTAAAGAAGTATGCTCCAACGGTAACTAAAGTATTGTCCAGTTATTTAAAGCAAGAACAAGTTTCATTAAGTGACGATATAAAAGAAATTTTATCAGAAGATTTGACATCCTAAACAAAAATTACTTATTTTTAAAATTAAGTTCCAAATTTAAAAGAATAATCAGCACGTATTGTTGCCTGAGGCACTAACACAATTTTTTCACTTATAGGGAATACCAAATAATCAAAAATGTTCTCTCGTGTCAGGCGATAATTTTCATGCCTTTTTGGGACATAATCTGTTAGCAACCTGGGTACTGACTCACACCTCATCGCTTTGGTACTTACCTTTGCTTGGTAAAGAGCCCATTTTGTTTGCCTATAATGATTATTAAACTCAGGATGTATGCACTTCTTTGCACTTATAATCATCTAAGCATCATATAAGTCCTCGATAATGCAGATGTTCCTTCATTGCTTTCCCAATATACATATAACTTATGTTAAATAAAAAGATTTTCATCTATTTTCCATTCTATCAATTAAGCTACTCAGACAATTTAATAATACATTTTTTATCTTTTCATAGCATATGTCAATCTCTATATCATCCTCACGAAAATCATCAAATTTGTAAAAAGCTTTAAATATTTTTGGTGTAGAAATAATTTTTTGAGTCGCATCTACTAAAAATGACCACGTTAGTCTTGAATCATATTCGATTTTCATTATTAAGGATAACATGGCCATTTCTCTATTACCTCTAGCCCACTCTGAATGAACTTCGAAATACAAATTTAAAATTCTCTTTTTCCTATTAATTAGAACGATTTCAAAAAAGGTTTCATTTATGTCCAAATCAAAAAACTTCATGAGCCTAAGTATGATGTCTTCCTCTAACTGTGCATCTGGGAATGATAAAAAAATTGATGGACCTTTGATTCGATTGAAATATGTAAGAACTAAATGCATAATAATATACTATCTGAAAAAATTCTAAACTACTCTATTAAAATAAACGTGAATATAAAATTTTAACTAATATGTGAAATCATAGAAAAAATAAAAAAAATAAAGAATTTAGGCTTTACCATATCTTTTAAATAATTCTATACCAATCACGATAATTATAGCACTTATAATTGAAACTATTACTAAATTAGTCCATATACTTGGTTCTGTTAAGAGTTTACCCTCAAAAATGTTTATTAACGAGTCAGTTACATAGTAACTTGGAAGGAACATTGCAATTGGTCTAGTCGTATCAGTCAATGGTACAAATGTTCCGAAAAACATCTGAGGTAAGATAAATATAAATGCTAATCCCGTTGCAATTCCAGAATTTTTGGAAATTGTGGCAGTTATCAATCCTAATCCCACGGAGCATATTGAAAGGATACCTACAAAGACAAAAGCCAATAAATATCCAAGAAGACCTCCTTTAGGATTGAATCCCATTATGAAAGTAAATAAAGCTACAATAAATACCTGTAGAAGTGAAAGAAGGGTATTTGAAATGACATGGCTCCCCATAAATTCTCCAGAAGTTGTTGGAGTGACATTTATTCTTTTGAGTAATCCTTGTTCTCGATCATCAGTGAAAGCTTGAGCTACAGTCATTATTATAAAAATACACGCATAGGAAAATAAACCTGGTACCATAAATGTAAATTGAGATACATTAGGTTCTCCACTCGGAATACTACTAAATGTAAGCCCAAATATTAGAGTTAATGCTGCTGGAAATAATATCATCAAGAAAAGATAAGCAGGTTCTCTTATGATCTTCTTTAGCTCCATTTTTACTAAGGCTGAAATTCTTTGCATGTTCATTTTTAAATCCCCTCCATAATCCTTCTCCCTGTAATTTTCATAAATACTTCCTCTAAATTTTTTGCTCCATGTTTCTCCATTAATTCTTTGGGATGTCCGAGTTCTATTAACTCACCATAATCAATTATTGCAACATTATCGCTAAGTGCCTCCGCTTCCTCGATATAATGAGTTGTTAAAATAACAGTTTTATTTTGCTCTTTAAGAGAACTTATAAATTCCCATGTTTTTCTTCGAGCTCGAGGATCCATTCCAACAGTAGGTTCATCGAGAAAAACTATATATGGATTATTTACTAAAGCTATCAATAGATTTATTTGACGAAGCATTCCACCACTGTAACCTTTTGTTTTTCTTTTGCTAGCTTCATTAAAAGTAACCGCATTTAAGAGATCATCTACTCTTTGTTTTAATTCCTTTTTATTCATAGTGTGTAAATTGCCAAAGAGTTCTATATTTTCTCTTCCTGTAAGGAATTTATATATTGCTGCTTCTTGGGGGCAAACACCAATGAATTTTTTAACCTTTTTCAGAGACTTTCTTACATTGTATCCTCCTACATATGCATCTCCACTTGTAGGTTTTAACAAACCAATCATCATATTAATTGTGGTAGTTTTTCCAGCACCGTTGGGTCCTAATAATCCAAAAATTTCACCCTCTTTTACTTCAAAGCTTAGATCATTTACCGCTGTGATATTATCGAACTTTTTTACGAGATTTTTAATAACAATAGCTTTACCATGTTCCGGATCATAAACATCTTCAGGGCCATTTAAAGTCCTTTTTTTTTTTAATTTTTTTAACATTTTTTTTTATCACCTTATCTTCTATTTAAAAAGGTAATTTTAATATTTAATATTAAAATATTAAAAACAACATATAATATTAACGCGTTGGTCTTATGGGTAAAAAGGGTAAAAATTATGATGAAAATGGGCGATCTTTCACCCTAAAGGGTGATAAAATGTACATGAAAAAAAAAGATTTTTTTTTAATTCCTAATAATTAATGGTTTGACGGCTACATAGAATTATTTATAACTATTATATTTAAAGAAAATTTTAAAAAATGATACTCTTTTTTGAACTTGAGATATTAAAGATATCC
>JBHLME010000022.1:0-43522 GCA_048938445.1 Promethearchaeota archaeon
GGGCTGAGAAGGTGTTTAGATTTTTTAATCCTTTATCATTATATTATCTTCTGAAAACCCTTCTTCAATTAATAGTTGTTTTAATTTAAAGCGATGATCTCCCATTAATTCTACTTCATTACCTCTAATTGTACCTCCTGAGGCAACTTTTCTTTTTGCTTTTTTTAAGAAATCCTGCAAATTCTCACTAAACGCTCCTTCAAATTTAATGAGGGTAACCGTTTTACCCCATTTTCTTTTATCAAGATAAATGGTTATTTGAAGTTCATCAAGAAAAAGACCATCACAGACGCATAACTCTTTTGGGTTGCTACACTTTGGACAAATTTCAGTATTATTATTAATAAGTTTTATTCCCGTATTTTTTAATTATTAATATATTATACTTTCTCAAATCAATATAAATAACTTTCTCATAAAAACCTTAGCTATTCTTCATGAGTATTAAATCATTCAAATTGGGATAATAATGATAATTAATACAATGATTTAAAGAAAATTGTGATAATATCTAGATTTTTAATATTATATTTTATCAGAATTGTCCCAAAAAACGGGATATTTTTCTTTTTTTAAATTATAAATTCTAGTTCGCATTTTTAGAGCCGAGACCGCTTGAACAGATTCTTTTATACTATGAAATACGGGAATATTCGAGAGTTCCAAAGCTTCAATGATTAAACCATACTTTTTGATATATGGAATAAAGCATATTATTGGTTTTTTTTCTTGAGAAGTAACATTAGCAATTCTCCTCCCTATTTGAAATGAGATTGAAGGGGTATAGGGAAGAATGAGTAGGATAATGCATTCAATGCGCTCGATTTTTGAAAGATATCGTATAATATTTTCAATATCTTCATCTTGGGCTGAACCCGTGAGATCAATTGGGTCATTAAATGAAGCTATAGGACGGGCAACTGGATTGACTAACTCTTTCATATCTTTTTGTTCTTTTTCAGTAAATTTTACAGAACTTAATCCATACTTTTTAAGAAGATCCGCACATATAACACCATGCCCCCCTGAAATAGAAAGAATTGCTACTTTACCATAAATTACTTTATTATCTCCAAAGGGTTTCAACTTATGACTTAATATATCATATAATTTTAAATATGTAAGTAATAAATTTTCTGAACTTGGTTGTATTACTAAATTTTGTTTTAAAGCACCAGCTAACACTTTATTATTCGCAGATAAACTAGCAGTATGAGATTTAGTTGCTTCTTTTCCTGCATCTGTAATCCCACCAAAAAAAGCAACCACGAGATCATCTGATTCTCTTGCAACTTTTAAAAAATCTCTCGCTCTATTATCTTTAAAACCTTCAAGATAGAATGCAATATTTTTTGTTTCTTTATCCTGTTTACTAAAGTATTTTAAAAGCATTGTTTCATCAACTACAGCACGATTTCCTATGGAAACAGCTGTTGAGACTCCAATATTAATTTCTTTAAACTTGTGGAAAAATTGATCGACAAGCACACCTCCAGACTGACTTATAAGCGCCACGGATCCTTTTGGTGGACGAGTTATTCGTTCTGTAGGCATGAAAATCGTATCCAATAGTGGTGGAGAATATATTCCAATACAATTGGGACCTAATACAGCAATATCATTATCCAATGAAATTTTTTCTAGCTTTTCTTGGCGTTTAATACCTTCATTTCCTATTTCTGCAAAACCACCACTGATGATTATGCAAGCCGGAATGTTTAGATCAGCACATTGACTGACATACTGCAAGGTTGCTTCAGCAGGAATTGCAATAACTAAAAGATCTGGAATTTCTGGTAATTCATCTAATCGCTTATATAGTGTTACTCCATCGACTTCACCCCCTTCAGGATGAATACCATACACTTTTACGTTCATTTCAAATTCATTTTTTACAAAAACAATTCTGCCCGGACTTGTAGGATTCCTTTTGCTTATCCCTACTACAGCCATCGATTTTGGTTTAAATAACTTTTCTAGATTCATTTTTCATCGGTCTCTATTGATTTGTATGACTTAAATTAAAAGATATTTTAGAATTTAAACGTGACATAAATAATTTTTCTTGATAGCTTTAATTTTTAAATTATCTTTTATTTTCTCCATATTTTAAATTATTTAAAGATGAGTATTTTAGACTATAAAAGATAAAATGAAATTATGTTATTTAAGAAAAAAATGAAAAAATAATAACTTGTTTATGTAATATCTTCTTGTATGAAGTAATTCGTGGAGATTTCCATAGCTATCTTTAATTTTAATTTTTTTAAAGAATTTAGTAGTTCTTACACGATGACTAAGTTCACTTGTCTTATTCTTTTGATATTTTTAAACATATTAGTTTTTGAACTGGTATAATCATGGATATTTCATTAATAAATTTTCAATGAAGTCATCCCATTCTTTAAAAGATCTCTTTTTTAACACGGCATTACTACAATCCTCTTCCATTTTAGCCCAGGTTTCAATATATTTATTATGCATTAAAGTTAAACTGGATTTAATAAGAAACATGATTGAATCTTTGTATTTAACAAAATCTTTCAAAAATTCTTCAGTTTTGCTATCTAACTCATCAGGAGGGAATACGCGTGTAGGAAAATTCAAGTTTTTTAAATGCTCTAATCCAAATTTGTCTGAAGTTAATAGAATATTTTTAGCAAAAGTCAAACCAAAATTTCTTAGACACATAAATGTTGCTAAAGCTCGCGGAAACATGGAAATAGCAATCTCTGGCATCCTAAAATACATTTCTGGAAATGGACGATCAGCAAAAATCCTTAAATCAGAAGCCATAATAACCATCATACCATAACCTATTGCAGTACCTTGAACCTGAACAATAATAGGTTTTTTCATAAGGAGCATCTTTTGAGTATTGAGTTTTGTATATTTTAATACATCTTTAATATTAACTGATGTCTCGTCCCCTGGTTTAATTTTCATGTCAAAACCTGCGCTAAAAAACTTTTTATCCGTACTTTTTATTAGCAAACATTTTGCTTTATCATCATTCTCCGCCTCTACAAGTCGTTCGTGAAATCTCTTAAATAGGTCTAAATTAAAAGCATGAACAGGAGGTCGATTTAAAGTGATTCTAGCTACTTTTCTTTTTATCTCGTATAAAACAATATCATCTTGCGACATATATCCATACCTTTTTTCGCTCTCTTGATTGAATATTTTTAAATCTACGATAACCCATTACAGGTTAATTAAATGCTAACCCACAATAATATATAAATCTTCATTCCTGATGAAAACTTTGCTACACGTTATTATATTTAAAAAAAGTAATGAAAAAAGAAAAAATTTAAGAATTTATCATTTCTGATTTAAATATTCGTTCATTTCAACGAAAGAACTCGTCCTTATCAAGGCAGCTTTAAGAAATTGGAATCCTATATCATATGTAGAACCATCTCCACCTATATGAATGACATAAGGGATATCATTCTTGTATAATCCTTTTGATTTGAGGATTTTTTTTGACGTGGAAATGGCATCCGCAATAGTTGCCCCTGATTCGAAGAGGTGGTGAACCCACGGAACTTTCCAAGAAGTGACAAAATCTTTTGATGTGGATACTTCAGAACAACTCGTATTATTTACATAAACAATGTTTGTTCCTGCTGCAGCAAAAGCACCAGTCGCCAATTGATTAAGTGCCATTCCTGCACCACACCCAGGGCATAAACCATGTCCAGGTAATAAATGTTGTTGATGCTCGAGTGATTTTCGGTCGACTTTATAAAAATCTATCGGTTTTTCCGCTCCAAATTTGTCAATTAAGTCTTTTATTTTATTATTTCGTTGTTCTGTATAATAAATTATCTCGTCAATGTTTCTTTCTAAGAATTTTGGCTTAAAAAGGTGCCTAAATCGACCCATTGACTTGAGATAATCAACAAATTTATCTTTATCAATGTCCAATCCTCGATAATAGCTAAAAATGGGTAGACCATCTTCTACTCTTACCGTATAGAGAGGCCAATAACCGCAATCAGTCGCTAATTTTGAAATTTTTAGGGCATCCTTCGCTTCATGACGCCAGCCTCTCATACAATCTGAATAGGCTTGAATGAAAGCTGAGCCATTAGATTTTAAAGCATCTGCTACTTTTCCTATAAAATCTGCAGGATACGCAGGATTCGTTGTTGCCAAAAACAACTTCTTAGTTCCGTAGAAAGCGAAAGGGGTCACGAGATCTTGCTTGACACCTATTTTTCCGGGTATTTTTTCACCAGCAGGACCTGTTGTCGTACTCGCGAAAGGAGGAGTCCCTCCTGATTCTTGAATCCCAGTGTTCATAAACGCTTCATTATCATAATTGAAAAATAATACGTTGCTTTTTTCTTTCCTTTTAAGAATATCTTCAAAATTTATTACATTTCTTTCTGGTTTGCTCATTTTTACATTTCCACCTCGTATAATTTATTAGCTGATTCTCTAGCCCCTAGATATGTATATAATTGTCCTTTCATATCTATCGTGTATTTTATTTTCTTCTTTGCAATATCCAATTCATCTCTAGTTACATCTCTTCCTCCTAATCCAACAATGAAACTTCGGAACAATGTCCCTAAAGGATATAACGCTGTAGCTATAGACATTGAAAATGGTGGTAAGAGATTATTGAGTGAATCAGATTTTTCTAAGATAATTAATTTTTCGATGTCATGTTCTTGAACAATTCTTTGCAGCTCTTCAAAAGGAAATGGCCTATAAGTTCGAATTTTAATTAACCCGATATCTTTATTTTTAGTCATCCAGCTTATAATGTTTCCACACATTGATCCCATCGTGATAAAAGCGGTCTTTGAAGAATTATCGAGATTGAAAGTTTCGATTGATTGATATTCTCTTCCTGTCGCATCTTTGAAGCGCTTGTATACGTCATCAATCATTCCTAAAACAGGTTTTTTTGCTATATCTAAACCTAATCTCCCCTCCATAAAGAAGTCAGGAGTCACAATTCCACCCCACGTACCAGGATGTTCAGGATCTATAGTTGGTCTCTTTTTCTTAGGAGTCAACTTTCTTACCGTTTCATCAGGTATTAGTGTCAGTTGTTGGACTGAATGTGAAATGATGAAACCATCATGAACAAACATGGTTGGAAATAATGATTCTTCAGAAATCATGACAGACAAGATAGCAGCATCATATGTTTCCTGAACGTTCTCAGAAACTATACAATTCCATCCAAAATCAGTCAACACAAATTCCCAAGAATTCCAGATTGATAAATTAGGTGCGTTAAAGGCTCGTGCGGAGATCATCATCGTCAAAGGAAGTCGCCACCCAACAGCCATCGGTAAGGCTTCTGCCATGAGAAGATATCCTTGAGAAGCGGTTGCCGTAAAAGTTCGAGCTCCAGCAGCACATGCTGCGGTAGAATAACTCATCGCTGCAAGTTCTGATTCTACATTTACAAAAGCAGCTTTAAGCCTTCCCTGATGGACTACATCGGATAAGCCTTCAACGGATTGGGTTTGAGGTGTTATTGGAAAAGCGCAAATGACATCTGGATCCGTTTGTGTTACACCCCCTGCAACAGCATAATTTCCAATCATTGCAGTTTTGATTGGCTTTTTAATTTCCTTGAAAAATAATTTCATTGGTTCAATACTCATCTCTAATCACCTCAAGTTTCAGGAACGGCACATGAACCCGGCCCCTGTTTTAATTCTTTACTTATCGCATTCACTGGACAGACTTCTAAGCAATTTTGACAGGACTTACAATGAAGCATATCAATTCCTTTCATATGAAATTTACCATCTTCTCCCTTCTCAGTTATTATCGCAAAATCCGGACAAATAAACCAACATTGAGCACAATCAGTGCATTTTTCTTCGTCCCAAATCATATTCCATTCTCCCCAAGAACCCGTATTAACCTGATCGCTTCCAACCTGTATGATTTTATTATCACAATACCATACTCCCGCAGGATCGAGTTCTTTATACCCAGGTAAGCTTAAATTAACTTGATGCCAAGGGACTTTCGTGTCCTTCGTAAAGTCAATTTCAACACCCGCAGGGTTTTCATAAATGCAAGTCTCTTCAAATGCTCTTTTTATTGCTTTCACATTTTTTCCGGCAATTTCACCCTTAAAACGCATCATTATTGCATCAGCCAATTGATCAATAGTAAATAGATGAGAGACCCTTATTAACGCACCAAGGATAATGGTGTTAGTAATGTTTCTTCCTAAGACTTCCATTGCAATATTCGTTGCATCAATTGTCGCAATGTTTAGGTTTTTATTCGCAATCGTCATTCCAATTTCATTTTGATTCATTGTCGTATTTACGATCAACCACCCACCATCGGGCATTCCATTAGTCACATCAACTTCCGTCAACAAGGACTCATCTAATACTGACACAAAATGAGGTACGTATACTTGCTCATTAGACCTGACCAAGTCATAATTAGCACTCAAGCGAACATAACTTTCGGTAGGGGATCCCATTCGTTCAGCACCAAATTTAGGTTGACAAACACCATAACCATCAAAACTTTCAACACATAAATTGCTAGCGGTTACACCTCCTTGCCCGCCTCTTGCGTGAAACCGTAGATTAATGCAATTCTCCTTTAAAATTTCTTTTACATGTTTTTCTGTTAACATTTTATATCATCAAATTGAATTATGTTCGAAAATGTTTATGTTATAACATAAATGCTATTAAAAAATTTAAGTTTTATACTTAAATTTTATACAATCTATGAAAAAGAAATTAGCAAGATGAACAGATTTAAAAAATAATTAATTTTATCCTAAAATTGTTCATCTTTATCTACATTTTTTACATAATCAGGAGTATATTGTGTTTTTAAAAGGTTCGAGTTTCCTGTAGCAATTAAATTACCTTCCGCATCACAGATTTCACAATAAAAATTCACAATATTTCGTCCTTCCCTGATTAATCTTGCTTTAGTCCGAACTATCTCTCCAACCTTAACTTTTCCAAGATAATTTAATTGAGAATCAATCGAAATTAAAAATCCTTTATATCCAAGCGTAGCTGTTGTTATTCCTATCGTGTCATCAATGAGAGCACCTTGCATTCCTCCGTGTAATAACCCCGTAGGATTTGCCCATTCCTCCCTTACCTTGAATTCTAACTCTACTTCCCCCCTTTTCGCATTTAACAATTTACCATTCAAGTATTTTGAAAATGGAGGGATTGTTCCTGGAAAATCTCCAATATTTCTTCCCTTGGCGGCATTAAATAATTTAATGATGCGATTAGATCTTTTTTCGATATCTTGATTAATATCTTTCATATCGATCACTGTAAAAATACAATAAAATTAAATTTTTAACCTTAATAAATTAATTTCTTTAAAAATAAAAGAAAGAAAATGTTAATTTTGAAAGATAAATATCATATTAAATTTTAAGAACTATTTCAAGGTTTAATCTCATATTTATCTATTGGAATTGGTTCGGTAGAAGTTATCATTTTTCCATCTTTTTGTTTAACTATAACCCATTTGAGCCAATTCTTATCATCACGTTCAGGATAATCCTCTCTCACGTGCCAACCTCTAGTTTCTGTTCTCATCAAGGCAGCCCTAAAGGTCATTTCAGCACATAAGGTCATGCTCTTTATTTCATTCACGTTGAGCAAACCATGTCCATCTTTTGCAGATAAGTTGGGCAATTTTCGTTTTATATATTCAATTTTAGAGAGAGCTTCTTCTAATCGATCTTTACTCCTGCGTATTTGATACTTAAAAGGAGTCACTACATCCTGAATTTCATAAAGGATTTCCTTAGGTTTTACTCCATTGGTTAAATCCAGGGGTGCAAACATCTGCTTTTTAAATCGTTCGACTTGAGCGAGATCAGGATCAAGTAGCTCTGCTTTTGAAGCATAAATACCTGCGGATGATCCTCCTCTAAGCGAGCTAAGAATAGCATTCATCAAACCAGATCCTCTTAGTCCACCTGGAGGGGGTCTTGCACCGATCCAACCTGAACCTGCCCAGCTAGTATCTCCAACAGCCCATAAACCAGTAAGAGTAGTTCTCATATTATGGTCTACTTTAATGGGTGTAAGTTCCCCTACAAAACTAGGTGTTCCCTCAGGTTTATCTCCAACTTTACCATGGTTAAGATCTTTAGCAAAATTATATACCAAGGAACCTTTAACCCATTCCAATTTTCTCCAATTTTTATTTTTCATATTATGTTCAAGAAGAATTTTATCATAATGCATAAGAGATTGATCGATATAGATTGGTCCCCTTCCTTCCATTACTTCTTTCTCCATGGCTAATAACGCAGATATGCTCTCATCGGGTTCACCTTCGGGAAAGTTATATTTTTCAGCGAGTAATTCACCATTTTTATTACGAATCGCATACATGGAATGTATTGCTTCATTCAAATTGGCTTTATACCTTATTTCAGTCCAATTTGCATATTCTGCATTTCTCATCTCGGCCCCGGCTCTATAAGCTGCTGCAATCCCATCTCCGCGTCCAGCAGACCACATTTTAGTCACTACATAATTACATCCTCCATTGGCTAATATCGTGGATTTTGCGTTAAATATATAAAATTTTTTATCAATGATGTTAAATCCAACCGCACCTACAACCCGATCATCTTGTTTCAAGAGGTCGACTACTTGAATCTTGTTCATTATCTTCACGCCCATCTTGCGTGCCTTTTTTCGTAATTGGATGTTCATGTTCAAGCTAATACCAACTGCTGACCACTTATCTGAGAGATAATAAAAGGTGTCTAGTTTTCCCTCCTTATCCCTTGCTACTTGAACACCCCATTCAGTTATCTCGTCAATTGCTCCACGTGTTTCTTGAGCATAGGCACGTAAAAGTTCTTGGTCTTCCAGATATATTCCCATATGTTTCACGTGATATTCAACAAACTTATCAATATCGTCCTGTGGCATCATTACCCATAAAAAACCTCCGGTTTTTGGGGCTTTTCCGGACCAGCCAGTAGTTTGTTTTTCCACTATGAGCACTTTAACGGGATTTTCTTTAGCTTTAATTGCTGTAATAAGACCCCCAATACCACCACCAACAACGAGCACGTCTGTAGTGATTACTTCTCCTAAACTTTCTAAATCAACCATTTAATTGAACACTTCCATATTTTTGGATAGTAATGTTTCCTAATAGTATACAGGTATGTGATCTCTTTCTCCATACTCAACTTTAATGGATTTTTCTGTACATTCCATTTCACATTGATTGCATGCTACACAATCTTCTTCATAAGCTACAACTGGCTTCTTTTCAATTTCATCCCATCGAAGCACGTCAAGAAAACATACATTCACACACGTCTTGCAGCCAGTACATTTATCATAGTCGATTATTATACTATTCATAAATTACACTTATTGCTTATTGGTGTAAAATTAAATTCCATGTTAAAAATTTTATTATAATTGTTAACTGAGCATTACTCCTATAAAAAGATTTTGAATATTAAAGAAAACAAAGAATCATTTTATATTCCTTTTTAATAATTCTATTGCGTCTAATCTTGCTTTTAATAGATTTTTTTCTTTAATACCTTTCATTTCCTTAGAAGGAAGGATTTTTTCTTTTAATATTTTCTTCAATATAAGATATTCATCTTTTCTACTAATAAATGGCATTACTTTCTGCGTGTGAATGAATTCTTCAATAGATGTATTCTTTCCATTATTATTGCCTTCAGTCAAGTCAAACCTATAGTTTTCAAAAACTAAAAAGCAGTGAACCATGGGTACATATGGAACTGAATATTTTTTCAAAATCTCATCAGTCCCCGTGGAAATTTCTTCCGTGAATTTATAAACTCCAACATTTTTATGTAATGGAATGCCAAGTTCTTCTGCAAGTCCTGCGATTACTCCATGTTTAGTCGTGCAGGTTCCTTTATTTTCTTTAAATAATATCAATTCATCATCATAATTTGAATTATATCCATATTCCATTTCATGGATATACATGCAGGCTTCTTTAAATGAGGTTATACCTAATCCTAAGAAATATTTCGAAATTTCACCTGAATCTTTTATTTCCGCATCAGGTAATTTCTCGTAGCTATCCATATTTAATGATTAATTTGATTTAAGTATTAAAACTGATGTTTATTAAATATATAAACTATATATATGCTTTTAATTGGTAAAAATTACTGTTAAATTAGCCTAGAATCATTTGAAATTCTTTCTCCAAAATTTTAATAATTTAAAATGATTTTTCCCCTTAATGCCAACGCAAGAAATGTCCCGTTTGAATATTAAAGATATATCTTTCATAAGTCAGATTAAATCAATGGCCGTCATCGGTCCTTCAAAAGGACGAGATTTTATTTTTTTAAGGAGTCATCAAGAGAATTTTAAAGGAGAATTATATGCGGTCCATCCTACTTTAAAGGAGATACCTGGTTTTGATGATGGTACTCAAGGAAAGATTTATCCATCACTTAAAGACATTCCCAATGATGTTGATTTTGTTTTTATTGCCGTACCCTCTTCTCAGGTATTAAGTGTAATGAAAGATTGCGTTGATAAAGGCGTCAAGTTAGCCAGTATTTTTACTGCTGAATTTTCAGATTCAGGTACCGAGGAGGGAGAAGCACTCGAGAAGGAGTTGTTGAAGGTTGCACAAAATAAAGTTCGTATTTTAGGGCCCAATGGGATGGGATTGACTTATCCACGTTTAGGAATTGCATGGAGACCAAAATTTCCTACCAATCCTGGAAATCTTTCGTTCATATCTCAATCTGGAGGAATAAGCAACATTGCAGTTTACATGTCAACACGATTAGGAATCAATTTTTCAAAAGTATTTTCATTTGGTAATGGAAATGATATCGATTTTGTCGATTTATTATATTATCTTAGTAATGATCCTGAAACGGATATAATATTATGTTATTTAGAAGGCATTAAAAAGAATCGAGGAAAGGATTTAAAGGCAGTCCTCGCACAAAATTCAAAGCCTATTATCATGGTTAAAGGGGGGGTTTCTAATTCTGGTTCATTCGCTGCTCAAACACATACTGCAGCTATTACTGGGGAGCATCGAATCTGGAAGGCTATTTTTGAGCAATTTGGTGTGATTGAAGTAGAATCTATAGAGCAAATGATGCATACGGCTAAACTAATTGATTTTCATGGCCTTGTTAAAGTAAAAAATGTAGCAGTTTTTAGTATTAGCGGAGGCTATGGTGTAATCCTTGTTGACTTGCTTGAAAAGCATGGAATTAACGTTCCACCCTTTAGTCCACACATTCAAAAAGAAATTGATTCCAGGTTCTTTGTTCATGGAACAAGTTCAAAAAATCCTTTAGATGTTTCTGCTCAAATTTTTGCAAGTCGAATAATTTATGAAATAATGGATCTCGCTCTCTCGGATGACAATCTCGATGGATTGGTAATGGACATTCCTCCATGGTATTTTTCTCAAGACTTTCATATAATAAAAAATAAAGGTTTTGAACGACACATGATCAAAGCATTTTCTTTGGGTAAGAAACACCATAAATTATTAATTCCAATTATTCAAAATGTTAATTGTCCAGAGGATCGAGCTCGAATTGATAAACTATTAACGGAAAAAAAGATACCGGTATTTGCTGATCCTTTAGAATTCATTCCTTTACTTCAAAAAATTTCGAAATTAGCAAATTATAGTCAAGAAAGGGTTATCTGAAAAAGAATGATTAAAAATAATCGATTAGGAATTAATAATGATAACTTATAATGGAAATAATTAAAAATTTGGGAGGTCCCATATCAAAATTAATTTATATCAATCCTATAGAATCAAAGGAATTGATAGAATCTTAATCTCTCATTTCTATCAAAGAAATTTAATCAGTTTGTTTATAAATCTTATAAATATTTATAATACTCTATTGAGAAAAATTTAGATATCAATTGGATATTACAGTTAATAAATTATATTTTAGAAAATTATTGCTATAGTAAATCATATATATTAAAATATCCATTTATTAAATGAATTAATTTTTTGACAAGTTGAGATTAAAAGAATTGGGCAATTTACTTATCATTTAATTTTACTTTAAAATAAAAAGGATTTTTGTAATCTTATTAAAGTATAGTAGGAATTATGAAGATTAAAGCGAAAAAAAAAAAAGACAACTTAAAAAATCTTAAAATAGTAATCATAGGGATTTTTATTTCCATTGGATATTGGTTGCTTGAAGCTATATTCCATACATTTTATTTTAATATAGGAGAAAATTTTCTTCAATGTTTGTTCCCTGTTGATCTTCATGAAATATGGATGCGATTTATGGCTATAAGTTTTATTATAGGTTTAAGTATAATTATTCAAATCACCATCATTAAAAGAAGAAAAATAGACCTTGAATTAGAGGAGAATAGCATATTTTTACAAAATCTTTTTGATGCAATTCAAGATGGAATAAGTGTATTGGATCGTAATCTTAACATTATTAGAGTTAATTCATGGATGGAAAAGATGTATTCTTCAGAAATGCCTTTAATCGGAAAGAAATGTTATAGTGCATATCAACAAAGATCTTCACCATGTCTATGGTGTCCTTCTATCAAAACCATAGAAACGGGCCAAATGCATAGTGAAATTGTGCCATATCCTTCTGAAGAAAATCCAATTGGATGGATTGATCTCAGTGCGTTTCCTCTTAAAGATGGAGATATCAATGTAAAAAATGTAATTGAATACGTTAAAGATATCACGAAACAAATCGAATTCCAAAATAAATTGCAAAAATCAGAGCAACAGCATCGCGAAGCTTTTAATCGAGCTGAATTTTACAAAGATTTGTTCGCTCATGATATGAGTAATATATTGCAGCATCTACTATTATCTATAGATCTTTTTAAATTATATCAAAATAAACCTGGAAATCAAAAAAAAATAGAGGATGTTATGAGAATTGCGAAAAATCAGGTAATAAGAGGCGCGAAATTAGTTAATAATGTTCGTAAGCTTTCTAAAATTGAAGACACTGAAATAATTACACACCCTATTGAGATTTATAATATCATAAAGAAATCAACAAAAAATTTAAAAAACAATTATCAAGAGAGAAATATTAACATTCAAATTGATTCTGCTAATAATGATTTGTATGTTCAAGCAAATAGTCTTTTAAATGATATTTTTGAAAACATCTTAAATAACGCCGTCCAACATAATGACCACCCAATAATACATATTAATATAAAATTATCTGAAGAGCAAAAAGATGATGTAAATTATTTAAAAATGGAATTTATTGATAATGGTATTGGAATAAAGGATGAATGGAAAGAAAAAATTTTCCAAAGAGGGTATATGGAAGGGAATAGTATTAGAGGAATGGGGTTAGGGTTATCACTTGTAAAAAGAATAGTAGAATGTTATCATGGTCATATTTGGGTTGAAGATAATATCCCAGGAGAATATTCAAAAGGAAGTAAATTTGTTCTTTTAATTCCAATAGCGCAATACAAATTTGATAGTATTATTTGTGATGTCTAAGTATCTCTTTAACTATTTTATGCAGAGATATTAAAAATAATTGATTTTGATATAATATATTTTGTTAAAAAAGAAGAAATAAGTTCTATATATAACTTTTTATTTGTTAAACCAGAATTTCATTCAATAAATTATCGAATACCTATAAATAATGAAAATGATGCATGAAAATAAATTTTATAAAATATGATTGTCTCCAAAATAAATTTTATAATGCTTGATAAAAGTATTAGACCAGTGATATTGTCTATTAGAATCGTTAGATTCAAGGATAAAAACGAATTTTTAATAATATTAAAGAAAAAACGTTTCATTTTTTGCTGATCCTTTAGAATAAATATCATTTTTTTAAAGAATTTTAAAATTAGCAAAAATTAAAAAAAATCTTAAATTTGAAATATTATGGACTTTTGGAAGCATTACGACATTACTCATAAAGACCATACGATTTGTAATCCCATGAGTAGTGAAAAATTGGACGAATTAGTTGAATTATTGCAATTATCTCCACAATCTAGGGCTCTGGACATAGCATCAGGAAAAGCAGAATTTCTCATTCGATTGGTTAAAAGATATAATATATCTGCTATAGGAATTGATTTATCTCCATATTATATAATTGAATCGAAAAGCAGGATTGAAGAATTTGTTCCTGATGCAGATATTCAATTATTTGAGATGGATGGTGCACAGTATAAACCAGAAAAAATAGAGAGCTTTGATGTAGCCTCTTGTCTGGGAGCTAGCTGGATATATGGTGATCATGAAGGAACCTTAAAATATTTGATAGAACAGGTTAAACCGGAAGGTTTCGTTATAGTAGGAGAACCATATTGGAAAATCCAACCTCCAAAAGAATATCTAGAAAAAGCAAAAGTGGTGTATGGTTCTGGAGAATTTGGAAACTATGGTTCCCATTATGAAAATGTGAGAACTGGTGAAAAATTAGGATTATCTCTTGTATATTGTCTAGTGAGTAATGGGGATGATTGGGATAAATACATTAATCTTCAATGGAGTGCTGTTGATAACTATATTAGATCAAATCCTGATGATCTTGATATTCGCGATATTTTAGATAAATTGAACAAGGAGAAAGAACTTTATCTCAAGTGGGAACGTGAATTATTCGGATGGGCTATATATGTATTCAGGAAGAGATCATAAAGCAGAAATAAATCCTAATTACCTTTATTATTTCTTATATTTTATATTTCACATTAAATTGTATTCTACACAAGAAGTTATTATTTTCATTAATCGATTTATAAAAAACAGTTAATTTTATTTAAAATCTTTTTTTCTATTAGTGCATGACTGAAACCAGAATTGAAAGTTGGAATCAATTAAATGCTGAACTATTTCGGGATTGGTGGACACCCAAAATAAAGCGATATCGTGCGCCATTAGCTTTTCGAGGTGTTTCAGATTGTAATTACAAATTGGAAACCTCTTTGATGAGAATGGGGGGAAATTATAAAAAATTAGAACCACATTTACTGAGAAATTTTAAAAAATATGCAGGGAAAGACATTGCAAAGTATTCCAGACAAGAAGTAGCTCGATTTAACTCGATTTGGCATTGGATGGTTGTTGGTCAACATCATGGATTACCCACTCGATTATTAGATTGGACATATTCACCTCTCATCGCTTTATATTTTGCTGTAAATGATATTGAAAGAGTCAATGAAGATGGTGTTGTGTGGATCATAAATTTTATTGAATCGAGTAAATACTTACCTGATAAAGTAAAAAAACCATTATTAAGAGATGATGCACGAGTTTTTTCTATTGAACTGCTTGAAGAAGTTTTTACAGGAAATTTAAATGCCTTACAAAATCTCGAAACTGCTTCTGATGAAGAATATGTAATATTTCTTGAACCATTATCTCTTGATGATCGAATTGTAAATCAATTTGCCATGTTTTCAATGTTATCTAATCCCGAACGAACCTTGGATGATTGGCTTGATAAGAATAAGGATCCAAAATTATGGAGGAAAATTATCATTCCCTCTGAATTAAAGGTAGAAGTTAGAGATAAACTTGCCCAATCAAATATTAATGAAAGAACAATGTTTCCAGGATTGGATGGCATTTGTCGATGGTTAAAAATGTATTATAGTCCTGGTTTTTAGGGAAAAAGATCCAAGAAACGATGGGTATGATGCCAAATGTTTTGTTTCTTATAATTAGAAATTGACAGAATATTTTAATGGTGAAATTCTTTAAGACTGGGGAAGAGATATTTTCATTTTTATCAATAAAACTTACAGATGGCAAGAAGTCTGGAATATGCTAATGCCTGTCACTAATAAAGAATAAAGTTATTTATCTTTAAGAATTCGTTCCTTTTTAAACTTTAAATACATGTCCATGAATAAATGGGCATATTCAATTAAATCTTTATTAGTTTGGTCCTTCTCCTTAACTTTTTCAGTTTCGACTAAATTGACATTCATAATCATACAAGAAAGTTAATTATTAGGAGTATCTTCTATTTTCTTAGTTTTAAAAGAAAGTAATATCACTATAATACCAATATATTATCTTTTTGATTATAAATAAAAATTTTAATGATTTCAGATGGATGGATTTCAAATTGCTAGTGTTCGACCGCCCACAGAGAATTTTAGTTTGGCAATTAGCACTCATTTTTATTGCCCTCACGGAAAATGTGCATTTTGCCCCAGTCAATTATTTAGTCAGACTCCAAAATTTCAAAGAAGGACATTAGATGAAATATTAAATGACATTGATAATGCTGCGCGATTAGATCAAATGCTCTTACAGTCTGATGGCACTATTGAAACATCCATTTTACATGCAATATCACGATTTCCAGCCTTAAGGGATTGTATAATTCACCTTGCATACTGGCATGCTTATTCTAATGGAACAACCGCATTTTTAGGGGGAGCTAATCCCCTTTTATATAAGAAGGAGTTTTTAAAAGACGTGATGACACACTTAAAAATTAAGTTTCCCTCAATTAATCGCATTACAAGTTATGGTAGGACTCGGACAGCCGCTAAAAAAGGGTCTTCATTTTTTAAAACACTTCAGGAAGCAGGACTTGATCGAATACATGTAGGGCTCGAGTCAGGTTCTAATAAAGTCTTGGAGTTAATGAATAAAGGCACGACCAGTGAATATCATATTCTTGGAGGGATTAACATTAAAGAGGGCGAGATATCGTTATGTACTTACGTGATGCCCGGATTGGGCGGTAAAAAATGGAGTAAAGAGCATGCCTTAGAAACCGCACGTGTAATAAATGAAATCGAACCTGATTTCGTGCGATTAAGGACGTTAGAAATCTTCCCTGCAACCCCTCTATATTTAAAATTAAAATCTGGAGACTTTGTGGAATTAACCGAAGAAGAAGTAGTCAAGGAGGAAAAGATTTTAGTTGAAAATATTAACTGCAATACAACCATAACCAGTGATTCTGCTGCTAATTTATTGATAGAGATCTGGGGAGATTTACCGAAGGATAAAGAAAAAATTCTAAGGGCTATTGATCGATATTTGGATTTAAGTGTGACTGAGAAAGTAGAATTTAGTTTAAAAAGACGATTAGAAGCTTTCAGTAGCCAATATGGTGGACTTTCAGAGGAGATACAAAGAAAAATGCAAAGATTATCAAATTTATCTAAAAATGACGAGAAGTATTATGAAAAAATGGAAAAACTAATAAAATTCATTCGGAAAAGACTAATTCCTTAAAAATAAATTTTATTTCTTGGATGTTGATTTATTGTATATTTTATTATAAATTATTCTAGATAGATGATTTATGAAGATATAAAAAATACTTAATAAGATAACAAAAATAGTCAAACCTACAATAAAAATTAATAATCCACCAATACCAAGCATATTCACGTCAAAAAAGGGGTAAATGGCATCATTAAAAATCCATCCAATAATTAAAGCGTAAATGAGATATCCCAACGGATAAATTAACCAATATAATATATAGATCCATTCATAATTATTTATGAATTCTGTTATTAACCAATCAAGGATAAAAGCTACTGGAATCAAGTAATGATGCATGAGATTTGTAAAAGCATATACTGGATCTGTTGGAGGTGGACTTAATGGGGCTAATAAAATGGCAAAAATTAAAAAGGTCATACTAATATAAAGTGTTATAGCCCCGTGTACACCATAATGAAGTAGTTTAGGTTTACTTTCCTTTTTATAATATAATAAAGTCATCGTAAGCCATAAAGCAACTAAGAGATTAGATTGAAAGGTAAAAAAACTAAAAGTTTTATAAGATAATGATTGTTCAAGTATATTCTTTATAAACATTATTACAAGCGCAGTCCATTCTAAAACACAAAGAATAAGGCGGTATATATTGACATATTTTTGATATATGATATTTTTCATTTCATTCATGTGATTTCACTAATTATATTCAATGAGATACTACCTGAGTAAAAAAATGTGGTTTTGAAGGTAATTCATTATACATTGTATAAAAGTTTATCTTAACTATTCAAGATGATAATGATTTTTTATTGATTCAAATAAAATGTATCATATAATCTTCGATTCATGAATATATAGAGAGAAGCAAGAATTATGAAAAAAATTGTTAGCCCTAAAATCGCTATAGCAACTCCTCCAATACTTAATAAATTCACATCAAAAAAGGGATAAATAGGATCATTAAATATTATTCCAGAAATTAAACAAAATATTATATAACATATTGGATAAATTGCCCAATACAAGCTATAAACCCATTTGTACTTTATTTTATTACTAGTCAAGAGCCAATCAATAAATACTGCTATTGGAATTATGATATGAACAGTAAGACTTGTGAAAAAATGTATTCCAACCGCATTTGAATCACGGGGAGCTAAAAAAATGATGTATGTTAATAATGCAATTGTATTATAGGAAGTAACGGCACCATTGACTCCCAGATGGAGAATTTTTGGTTTCTCATCTTTTTTATAAAAGATTAAAGATATCGTGAGCCATAATATCGCCAAAAAGTTTGCTTGAAAAGCATATAAACGGTATATTCTTCCATTTTCAGTTATTTCATTTGTAAAAACCATAAGGAGGATTAAATTGGTCCATCCTAACAAGCATACAATAAGACGATATATAGTAATAGATTTTTGATTTAAACTATTAATATTTATTTTCATAATAATTTAACCAATCTCTTATTTAGGCTAAAGTAAAAAATTAACCATTCAAATTAAAGTAAAATTCATACTTCTTTATTTAATAGTATTTTCTTGATAAAAAATTAATTAATAAGATTATATACATGATTTAATAAAAATTTACAATGTGAATAACATTTCACCTAATGTATTTATCGCACTAGTGTTTAATATCAAAAATATTCATTTATAATGTTATTAAAACTCGATGAGAAATAATTATATATGAATCTTATTTTCCTATTATTTAATTAAACACATTTAGAGGTTGAATCATGGAATTTGAAACAATAATTTATGAAATTGAAAAGAAGGTCGCCACTATTACGATCAACAGACCCGAAAAACTTAATGCGTTAAATTTCCAATTACTTGATGAACTTGATGATGCCTTCAATGAAGCAAAAGAGAATAAAAGCGTAAAGGTTGTAATTCTCAAGGGTAATGGTAAATCATTCTGTTCAGGATACGATCTCAATGATAGTCCTTATTTACGAATGCCTGAGGAAGGATGGAATTATGAAAATACTCTATTATTATTACGGAAATTTGAGGAAAAATACATGCGGATTTGGAATTTTCCAAAACCTACAATTGCTCAGATTCATGGACATGCCCTTGCTGCAGGGTGTTATTTACAACTCCTATGTGATATAAGCGTTGCCGCCGAAGATGCCATATTGGGTCATCCTGCAATGAAATGGGGAGGCGTAACAAGCATGCCACTGTGGCAAGTATATTTAGGAGTTAAAAAGGCAAGATACCTTCTTTTTACAGGTAGGACAATAAGTGGAAAAGAAGCCGAACAGATTGGTTTAGTGAGTTTATCTGTTCCTCTTGACAAGCTTGATGAAACCGTTAATACTATAGCATCTGAATTAAAGAGCATTCCACATGAAGGAATATTACATAGCAAGGAAATATTAAACACGGACCTTGAAATAATGGGAACTGGGGCACTTTTTCGTTATCATGGACAAAATAATGCTATAGGAAGGCTTCTAAGGTATAAATAAATTTGATGTTAGTATCTATCAAGAATTTTTTTCTCTCTTGATATTTATATACTCCACTATTTTTTATCTGATTAACCCAAAAAAATGAGGTGAATAAAATGATATCATATAATTGTGAAATTAAAGAAAGAGCTGATCAACCCACGATAACCATTCGTAAGAGAGCAGCAGTACAATATTTACCACAAGTGCTTGGTGAATCATATAAAACTTTAATGCAATACATGGGAGAAATAGGAGCATTTCCTATCGGGGCACCATTTGTAATATATTATAACATAGACATGCAAGATTTAGACCTTGAAATTGGATTTCCTGTTTCAAAAAAACTTCAAGATAAAGAGGATATGAAGGCAAGCCGAATTCAAGCAGGAAAATATGCGACGTGTATTCATATTGGACCTTATAATGAAATATCATTGGCCTATAATGCATTAAATGAATGGATGAAAAATAATGGTTATGAAGGAATAGGTAGAGCTATTGAAATATATTTAAATGACCCAAGTGAAACTCCATCAGAAGAGCTAAAAACTGAAATCCAATTTCCATTAAAATAAATTTATTATTTATTAATTTAGTCAAATTATTTTTAAAGAATATTCTTTTATAGTGGAATGCAGAACAGAAAAATATAGCTATCACATACATATTATTTGTTTTTTTTTAAATATAAAAAAAAGATTTATAAAGAAGTTTTTTTTTGTTTTTAGAAGAAAACTCTTTAGTTACTTGCACGAATAATATAAAAAAAAAAGGTGTTTCTCATACCTGATTTAGAAGTAGATGAAATGATAATTTTAATAATGACGATTTTTCCTTTGATGGCTTTATTGGGCACAGTATGGAAGAACAAGACAGTGGCAAAATGGATTCCAGGTTTTTTTTGCCTTTTCATGACTTTTGTCTGTACCAATGCAGAAGCTTTAATCCTACCAGACACTTTCAATTTTTTTGAACACTTTTTTTCAATGATGATTGGAATAACTATGGCCGGGGCTGCGATTTTAGAATTATATAATATTTTCAATAAAAGTAAATATAGAAGAATAAGTCCAATAAAAAAAGAGGTAGTGGAATAAATGGTTGAATTAGCAGATCTTATAGATGGTGGTTTCAATTTAACGGGATTTATCTTTCTAATCATTGCGATTGGGGTATTAGCTGTCATTTTTGTAAAAAAAAGAAAAATATCAAGTATTATTATCTTAATTATAGCTATGGGTGGAATGTTATATACGATTGCTAATGTTCTTGATAAATGGCAATTAGCTGATTCGGATATAGCAGACGGTCTCTCAGGCTCTTTTGCGCTGATAATGGCCACTGTTGCTTTTATTTATGCTTTTCTACCTGCTTTAGAGGGACGACTTGAACGAACAAACTTTGGTTTAAAGAAAGTTCTTAAAACTGCGACAGATGCAAGTATTAATATTGCAAATATTGCGACAGAACTTGCGGCTAGTGCCAGTGAAGTGAATGCTTCTTCAGAAGAAATCGCAGCTACTACTCAAGAGGTGACTGTTGTGACACAAGATATTCGTGAATCTTCGAATGATATTGAGAACATAATGAATGTTGTCACTTCAATTTCAGATCAGACAAATCTTTTAGCGCTCAATGCTAGCATAGAAGCAGGACGAGCAGGAGAACATGGTCGAGGTTTTGCCGTCGTGGCAGAAGAAGTAAGGAAACTTGCAGAGGAATCGAGAAATTCTGTTAAAGAATCTAAAGAAAAGATTTCCGAGATTTTAGAAAAGATTCACATTGCTTATTCTAGCATGGAAGGTATAAACGCTTCTACAGAAGAACAATCCTCCTCGATGGAAGAAATTGCTGCAACAGCTCAAAGATTGGGGGCTCTAGCAGAACAGTTAAAAACTTCATTAAAGAAATTCTAAGGAAATATTTCAAGCATGATTATTTTTTATACTATTTTTTTTTAATATAACTTAACTTATGATTACATTTAATTTCATTAATATCCTGAATATTAAATAATAGGTAAAGGTTTAAAACTAAATTTGATCAATATTGAATTATTAAGAACAAGCATTATCCAATTCCAAGTCAATATATTTTTGGAGATAGTTTAACTTGATTCAAGAAAATGAAGTGATAACATTCTTTCTTTGTTTAGGAGCGCTCAGTTTTGTTGTTATTACCTATGTAAGATTAAAGACTTTTCCAAAATTAAGAGTAATCATTGTATCTTTCATTCTATTTTCATTAGGATGGTTTTTTACGATAATCGAAGGGATTTTTTTTGAGGAAATCTCTAATATTATTGAACATCTCTGTTATTTGAGTAGTTCAATAATATTAGGATTATGGACATTATTAGCAATTCAAAAAAAGAGGGATGAAGATGAATCCGATAGGAATTCTTGATTTGATTACTCTTCTAATCACATTTTTCACAATCATTTATTTTTTAATATATTGGAAAAATCAATTTTCCTTCATAGTTAAACTTGCGTTTATCTCTTTTCTATTAATTATATCATTTTATTATTTGAGTAACTTTTTAGAATGGTCTGAAATTAGTGATATTTTCGTAGTTCTTGAAGATTATATCGCACTTCTCGCTCCACTATTCTTTATTTTCATGTTATACATGTATATTCAGAAAAAATCAAAGGAAGAAATAAGTAGGAAAGAAAAAAAATTTCGAATCTTATTTGATAGTGCTGGAGATGCTATTTTTTTTCATGACTTTAATGGAAAAATACTTGAAGTGAATAGAACGGCATGTTTTTTATTAGGTCATTCGAAAGAAGAATTATTAAAAATGAATTTAAACGAATTTGAGAATTTTAGACATCCTTTTTTAGAGGCAAGTGGTCTTAAAGAATTACTTCAAAAAGAAAGTACTTTCTACAGAACAGAATATATTTCTAAAGAAGGGTCTTCCATACCAATCGAATTAAGCAGTAAAATTATTAATTATGAGGGAAAAAAAGCAATATTAAGTATAGCTCGGGATGTTTCAGCCCGTAAAAAAACTAAAAGTAAATTAAAAAGAGAAAGGGAGAAATCTCAATTATATTTAGATTTAGTGGGAGTCATGATCGTTGCTTTAAATACAAAAGGTGAGATTACGCTAGTAAACAAAAAAGGTTGTGAGATCTTGGAATATGATGAAGAAGAATTAATCGGTAAAAACTATTTTGAAACTTGCATGCCTAGTGACATAAAGGACAAGTTTTTTAGCGGTTTTAAGAAATTATTGCTCGGAGAGAGGGAACTAACAGAATTTTATATAAATCCTATAATAACTAAAGATGGAAAAAAAAAGATAATAGCATGGCATAATGCAATTATATATGACATTAGGGATAATATTATAGGAACAATAAGTTCGGGAAATGATATAACCGAACAGAAAGAATTTGAAAAAAAATTGAGAGAATCGGAAGAAAAATTTAGAAACATTGCTGAACAGACACATATCGGGATAGCAATTATACAGGATGATGTGATAAAATATGTAAATCAAAGAATGGCAGATTTATTTGGTTATTCAGTTGAAGAAGCATTGGTTTGGAAACCTAGAGAATTTTTAAAATTATTTGCCCCTGATTCATTGGAAATGGTGATTGACCAGGTTAAAAGGAAACAATCTGGAGATCCAAGACAATTTCCTCAATATCCTGTACATTGTGTTAAAAAATCAGGGGAACTTTTCTGGGTTGATAATATTTCTAAAACAATAACATATCAAGGTCTACCAGCCGATTTTGTAACTGTGATTGACATAACCGAAAGAATGAGAGCAGAACAAGAATTAATAGAATCTGAACAAAGGTTTAGAAGTATTACCGAACAATCTGCCGTTGGAATAGGTATAATTCAAAATGAGATATTAGTTTACCTTAATGATAAATTAGAGGAATTATTAAGTTATCCTAAAGAAGAGTTACTTACATTAGAACCTGGAATAATATATGATATAATTCATCCCGATGATAGAGAAAAAATCATAATAATGTCTCAAGGGCATCAATCTAATTCTCCACTTTCTGAACGTGAATCGCAACTTAGAATAATTCAAAAAGATAAAAACATAATAACATTGGAAGTACATGCAAAACAAATTTTATATAGAGGTGAACCCGCTGCTTTGGGTATGTTTGTTGATATTACCGAAAGAGAAAAAGCAGAAAACATCATTAAAAACGAATTGAACAGACTCAAAGAAATTGACCAAATCAAGGACGACCTCATCCGTCGAATATCTCATGAGTTAAATACACCATTAGTCTCAATTTATAGTACTGTAAATTTAATCCTGAACAATTTTTCAAATCAATTTGGAGATGAAATGTTAGATTTGATTAAAATTATTGATAAGGGGGGCCAAAGATTAAAAATTTTATTTGATAATTTATTAGATGTGTATAATTTAGAATCTAATCAATTAGAAATACATAAAAAAACAACTAATCTCATTGACATAATAAATAATGCTATTAAAAATATTGATGAATCATTGGTTGAACGAGAGCATAAACTTAATGTAATTTTACCAGATAAAATAATGATAGATATAGATTCAAAAAGGATTAATCAAGTATTAACCAATCTTTTATCAAATGCTCTTAAATATACTCCCCCAAAGGGTATAATTTTCGTGAAAGCAAATGAAAATCAAGACCAAGTAGAAATTATTATTCAAGACAGTGGAATTGGATTTACAGAGGAAGAAAAACAAAAATTATTTACGAAGTTTGGAAAAATTGAACGATATGGAAAAGGTTTAGATGTGGATATCGAAGGTCCTGGACTAGGATTGTATATATCGAATGAAATCATACAACTTCATGGAGGTGAACTTTTCTTTAATTCGGAAGGCCGGGATAAGGGCAGTATTTTTATAATAAAACTAAAAAAATAAAAATTATTTATTAGAAGAGGAAATACTCAAATTTGCTTAATATAAATTCATTAATCAACATTTAATTAATTAAAATCATTAGAATTAAAGATTTAAAAACTATTTTTTAATGATATCTATGAAGAAGAAATATAGAGAGGAATATAAAGAGGAAAGATTATCAATTGAATCAACTATGGGAGGCCCTTTGTGGGCGCGTGCAACATATAGCCCTACAAATCCAGACATATTAAAAGATTCTCAAGCTTCTGAAATAATTAAGAAAATTGATGTAGATTTTTCAGTAGCGCAAGAATTTTGTGGAGAATATCTCGGGATTAATTTCATTGTAAGAGCAAGAAAGTTTGACGATGCTATAAAAAGATTTATCAAAGAATTTCCAAATGCGACCGTAGTCAATATAGGATGTGGTCTCGATACGACTTTTTCTCGAATAGACAATGGTACAATCAAGTGGTATGATCTAGATTTACCTTCTGCGATTGAATATCGTTTAAAATTAATACCTGAAACTAAAAGGAGTTTCTGCATTTCAAAATCCATGTTTGATTATAGCTGGTTTGATGATATTGAATATGATAAAAAGAACGGTATTTTCTTTTTTGCAGCTGGTGTATTTAACTATTTTGAAGAAAACGAAATTTCAAAATTATGCATTGAAATAGCTAATAGATTTCCCGGAGGTGAACTAATGTTTGACGTGCCCTCAAAATTAGGATTAATGATTTTAAATAGAAGAATAAAAAAGATGGGATTAGATGGAATGGAAATGCATTTTGGATTAGGCAGTCCCGTAAGACAAATCTCAAAATGGTCGGATAAAATAAAAGTCATTGAATGGTATACTTTATTTGATCGTATCCCTCGCAATTTGAATTGGGAAAAAAATACAATCAGATTAATGAATTTAAGCGATAAGTTTAAAATTGGAAAGTATGTTTTGTTACGTTTTTTAAATTAAAACCTAAACAATTAAAAAAAAATCAATCGCAATAAGGATTAAACAAGCACATTTCTTTAACTATTGGAATGAAGGATTGAAATTGAGAGATATTATTAGGATCGAAATTATTAGAAAACTGTTTTAAAAATTTATCTGCTAATATAGCTCCTTGTTCTCTCCAAATTTCGATGGGATCTGATCGGTCCACTAAAATAATTATGTTTATAGGAGGTTTTGGAACGATTATACAATTATGACCTTTCGAACCTTTCGTAGAAATTAATACTACGGTACCTATATCTAATTCGTGAGAAATGCTCTGAATAGCTGTGAGAAATCCCGTGAAAATATCCGAATGCTCCGATTTAAATTGGGTATCTTCTTGACGATACTCCAATAAGTTTATTCCAGTTTCTGCGTGTTGAATTAAAATAATATCTAACATTTTTTCTTAATTAATATAATAATAGGATCTAATTATAATATTAACATGAAATTACTGAAATTATTTAACTAGTATTAGATTAACATAATGAAAACTTTAATTTTAATGATGATTTTAATAATCTAAGGTAAAATTTTAAGAAGCTGCGAAAATGGAGTTTAAAACTATCTGGATATGCGGTATTGGTGGAGTTGGAGGATATTTTGGAGGAAAAATTGCACATCATATTACCAAATTAGGCAGTAATGACCATAAGATATATTTTTTAGCTCGAGGACCACATTTAAAGGAAATTAAAAAAAATGGATTGATACTTCATACTTCTAAAGGTGAAGAATTAATATGTACCCCCACTCTCGCAACAGATAATATTTTAGAATTACCATCTCCAGATTTATGCGTGATTTGTGTTAAAAGTTATGATTTAGATGATTTGATCTTATCCATAGAAGCAAAATTAAGGGATGATACAATTATCATTCCATTAATGAATGGATTTGATATTTATGAGAGAATTAGAAAGAATCTAGTAAAGTGTATCGTGCTTCCTACTTGCGTGTATGTTGGGTCCTACATAGATAAACCTGGAGTGGTAATACAGAGCGGTAATGCAGGTTTCTTTTGTAGTGGTCCTGATCCAAAATATCCCATATATAATCCTCAATCAATCATTAAATTCTTTAATAACATGGAAATTGAATTAAAATGGAAAGAAAATCCTCATCCTGCTATTTGGGAGAAATATTTATTAGTAGCATCATTCGCATTGGTATGTACATATACAGGTCAGACGTTAGGTGGTGTTATTAATGATAATATATCCAATAAAATGTTGAGAGATGTCATGAGTGAAATTATATCTATATCTAAAAAAATTGGTATCAGTCTTCCAGAGAATATAATTGACAATATAATTGAATTTTGTAGTGACTATCCCGATATAAAACCCTCATATATGAGAGATGTAGAAAAAGGAGGAAAAAATGAGGGAGATTTATTTGGAGGTGCGATAATCAGAATGGGAAAGGAGCATAATATCCCCACTCCCGTGACTTCTTCTGTTTATAAAAATTAATTCGAATCAACTAATTCTTAAATCTAGGGTGATCTCGAAGATTTGATGATTCTTTTTAAGTAGAAACTAATTTTTCAAAAATTTCTTTCAATGTTTTCTTTAAATACCAAAATAGACAAATATTCGAATAATGCATGCTGAATGCTTAAATATGATAATGATGCATTCTAATTATGAATGATCAAGAATCATATACTTTAATTACTGGAGGAAGTGGACAATTAGGTAGTGCTCTTGTTGAACTTTTACTACAAAAAAGAAAAAAAATTAGGATTCTTGATAAAATCATCTTCCCAAATGATGATGTTGAATCAATAATAGGAGATATACGAGATAAAGAAGTAGTGAAAAAAGCGTGCATATCAGTTAATACCGTTTTCCATTGTACTGCGATTGTTGAAGAAAATGATGTAAAATTGCAATATCAAGTCAATGTTGAGGGTACACGAAATATAATTAATGCCTGTAGAGAAATGAAAATTCCAAAATTGATATTCGTTAGTTCTTTTGATGTAGTTCTTGATGGTCGAAAACCGCTAGTTGATGGTGATGAATCCTTGCCGTATCCTAAAAAATATTTAGATCGCGGTTATTCTTTATCAAAAAAGATTTCAGAAATAGATATAATTAAAGCTAATGGTCCAAATTTATCAACATGCATCATAAGACCTGCGGGAATTTATGGGCCATATGATAAATACCACTTACCTAATATCATCAAATTAGCAAAAAGTAAGTTTAAATTAAAAATAGGAAATGGGAAAGCCAAATTCAGCCATGTTTTTTCTGGAAATGTGGCTCACGCCTTAATATTAGCTTCTGAACAACTTAATCCGGACTCTCCAATAGCAGGTCAATATTATTTCATTGGAGATCATGAAGCTATTAATTATTTTGATTTCATGAGCCCATTTTTAAATGAATTGAATTTATCATTACCAAAAAAAGCGATTCCTTTCTGGTTCATATATTTTATTGGATGGGCATGTGACATACTGAAAATTAATAGTAAAGTCACCCGATTTTCTGTAGCTTCCTTGTGTGTAGATAGAACAATTTCTTACTTAAAAGCTACTAAAGATTTTGGATATAAACCCATTTTCTCAAGAGAAGAAGCATTTGAAAAAACTTTAAATTGGTTAAAGCAAATATACATGTAATCATAATTCATAAAAATAAAATAAGGAGTGATTTTTATCGCATTTAATCCACTAAATTTCTTATATATTGCTGTTGGTGCTCTGATTACTATTTCTATTTTCTGGTATTTTGTTTTAAAAAAAACTAGTATTAAGTCCTTAGAATTTAAAATAGTAATAATTTATGCTATTTCAATAGGTCTGTCGATGGGTTTAGCCCCAGACCTCTTTTCTGGAGATCTTATTACAATTCTCATTACTTTTCCCATTTCTTACGTGATTCAAATGTGTCTCGTGTATTATATTACTAAAACGCTAATTAACTATAGAAAAAAAATAAAAGGTCAAAATGAAACATTATCTCAAATCATACAATCAAGCTCTGAAACATCAGTCACCGTTGCTAATAATGCGACAATGTTAGCTTCAAGTGCAAATCTAATAAATGAATCAGCTCAAGAGATTTCTTCTACAACGCATTTAATTGCTCAAAAAACTACTAAAAATGCAGAAACCTTTAGTAAAATGAGTGAATTAGCACAAAATTTTAAAAATATAGCTAATTTGATTACAAATTTATCAACACAAACAAATTTGCTAGCTTTGAATGCCAGTATAGAAGCGGGACGTGCTGGAGAACATGGTAAAGGATTTGCTGTTGTAGCTGAAAGAGTTCAACAATTATCAGAAGAATCTAAAAATTCTGTGGGGAAGACTGTTGAAATCATTGAGTCCATTGTTTCTAAAGTTGAACAATCTGCTATAGAAACTAGAGACATCTCGTTATCGATGGAAACCATTTCTGCGGCTACAGAAGACCAAACATCTTCAATGGAAGAAATTACGAAGATTGCAGCAACTTTAGGAAGTGAAGCAGAAAAATTAAAAAATAGCTTGAATATTATATCATCAAAAGAACGTAAATTATTTTAGAAATTCCTATTAACTTGTTTTCTTATTTTTTCTGATATTTATTATTTATTTAATTCATTTATCCACGGGAGAATATTCTCTAAAGCAGCTTCAATATTTTCCTGAAAAATCAAATGAGATGTATTTTCGAGAATTACCAAGTTCTTATTTTTACAAGTCAATCTCTGATAAATTTCTTTCATGTAATCAACAGAAAATAATACATCTTCATCTCCATTAATTATCATTACTGGCGTTTCAATCTTTTCAACGGGTCTTTTCATTGGCTCCCTCATTTGTGTTCGAAGTGATTTCAAAGTGTATTTTAAGGCAAGAATCTCGTCTTTTAACACCAAATCAATTCTTTTAATGTATTCTTCTCCTTTTGCTAATTTATAAAAGTCCAAATATAGGAGAGTACTGAGTCTAAAAGTCGGTAATATTTTTGCCAAGAAAGGAACTGCTCCTTTTAAGTAATTTAGAATCCCCTTTATGTTTATGATTTTCTTATACGCATTTTCATTAAAAATAGCCGCATTATGACAAATTGCTCCCTTTAATCGATTATCGTTTGCAGCGCTATAAAGTGCTGTAATACCTCCAAGACTGGACCCTATAACAAATACATTAGCTCCATGCTTTTCTATTACATAAGAAGTAACATCATAAATTGTCTGAGTAAACTCCTTCATCGTAAAATGTCCTCTTTTCCCCTCACTCATACCGTGACCAATTAAATCAGGAGCAATTATGCGATATCCTTTCTTAAACAGAGTATAACAGAATTCAGCATAGAATCGGCTATACACAGTAGTTCCATGAATAAAAATAATTGTCTTGTCGTATTCTTTTCCATCATCATATATATCTATGTGTATTTTTAATCCTTGTGATATGATATAATCTTCCTTGATCTCACTTTTAATTTTATTTGGATCTTCATTTATAACGTAGTTAAACCAATAATCCTTATACTCTAACTTCTTATTTTTGTTCATTTTTCCCAAATCATCATAATTTTTATTTTTAACATTATTTAAACTATTATTTATACTTTTTATGTAAAATATGCATTCTCTTCAAAAAATAACTTAAATGAATTTGAATGAAATAAAGGTCATTTAAAAGTAATAGTAAAAAATAGTAATATAAAAATTGGTTATTTAAAACTCTTCCTCATCGTCTTCTTCAAGCAAGCCTCCTTGCTTTAACATATCCTCTATGGAATCCCTGAGCTTCATGACTTGCTCATTTTCCTTAAGATTTAAGTTTTCAAGGATGCTATCTGAAAATTCCATGAATTTTTTTATTGATGAAGATGAGAATTCCTTTACTTTCTGAGCAGTTTCTTCAACCCACTCCTTACCCGATTCACCAAATGTTTTCTCGACGAAGTCAGTAAAACTTTGATTAAGTTTGTCTAAAAAATTTCCACTTTCTTCTTTACTCATATTTAACATTTCCCTTAAAATATAAAATTATAATAGCTGAAGAAATGTTCAACATATTAAATATTTTATGATAGTACGTAAATAATCGTTTTGATTCAGTTTTACTAGCACTTAATATTCATATATTTCTTTTTAAGAAAACTTAAACAATAAATAATGAAATATTTTAACCTAAAATCTTTTCTACTAATTTATCCATTCCCAACTCGCGCATAATTTCATCTGGGAGTTCAATAATAGGTTTTCCTTCCAAATCATATTCTATTATTTTCTCTACTTCAGGAATTTCTAACCACACTGCTAAGTCCAATTCTTTTAATTTTTTTAAAAGAATTTCAATATTGCCTTTTACCTTGTTAATAATTACTCCTAGTTCCGTGTAATTAGTAAACTTCTTAGCACTTTTTCTAATGGAATCTGCTGTTTCTATGCTTCGCATTGATAGATCTGTAACTATTAAAAGAATATCAATTGAATTAATTACCATCCTATTAATTTGTTCAAGCCCGGCTTCACAATCAATTAAAATAAGGTCAAAATCTTTCGATATTGATTCAATTACTTTTCTTAGAAGTAAATTAGATGGACAAAAACATCCTGGTCCTTCAGGTTGGCCAATTGAGAATAAGCAAAACTTTTTACTTTCTGCTAATCCCTCATAAACGTTAAAATCAATGTTTTCTGCGAGAGATTGAGCATCAATTTTACTTTCAGCAGCATTTTTCACGGCATTTAACCTGATTTCTTCAAGTGATTTATTAGGGTGTAAATTAACCATATTACTTAGATGAGGATGGGTAGGGTCAGCATCAATTAGAAGCATTTTATAATTTGAAAAGTCTGAAATAGATCTTGCCAATAAGGAAGTTATAATGGTCTTACCTACACCTCCCTTTCCAACGATTGCAATTATTAATGGCTTTTTGCTAAGTCTTAAAGTAATCTTTAATCATCCTCCATTTTTTTTCTTTCCTCTAATACATCTCTAATTTTATCACAAGTTTCGATGTATGGGCAGTCTTCACAGTTCCAGTCGTATTCGCAATCTATACGTTTTTTCCATATTTCTATTTTTTTGCTCCATTTTGAATTAATATAATTATATAGTTCTGATGTTAATTCTTTAAAATTATCAATTAAATCTGGTTTTGAACATAACATTATAATTTCTACATCTTGAACCAAGTCTTTAAATTGTTGCTTATATAAATATTGTATGGCATTTCCTAAAAACTCGAATGAAAATTTAGGAAGGATATTAGAGTTTATTCGACACCAAAATCGACGAGGGATGGTACGAATCATGAATCCTTCAATGCTATTAGAAATAAAGCTGAATTGCCTTAAATTATCAAAATCTTCTTCCGTGATTTTCTTACAACCTAATAAGATAAAAAGTCCAAAATCTACTGAATTTCCTTTAATATCTTTAATTTCAGGACCGATAAGCGTTATTCGTCCATTATTTACGAGACTTTCTTCTTTAGTAGGAAAGATTAATAAAAAAGATTCCCTATTTACTCCACCTAATTCTAGTAAAGTCTCTTCTTGAAGGATGATTTCCTTATGATTTTCAAGTTGGACATTAAGTTCTAATTTATTGAAAAAAGATAGAGGGTCATTGCTGATATTATACAATGTGAAATTAGTATTATTGAATTTTTGTTTTTCCAAGAAATCCCTAATTTTTAAGATTATATTTTCAATTTGCACTATAGTTATTATATTTTATTTTGAAATATTAAATTTAATTTTTTAATCTATAACAAAAAAATTTTGCTTCAGATTATTATTATTTCATTTGGTAATGCTATCATCGTTAAAAAAAACTGAAAAATTCATTTAATTGATTAATATTTATTAAGAGAATTTCAATGGTAGCTTGTATACTTGTGTAAATCTCTCTAATGCTCCTTAACATTATTGTATAGAAATTATTAGTACTATTATTAAAACTATTTATATTATGTCGACAAAATATGATTAATAATTTTAAATTAGAAAAAAAATAAAAATGTGAATACTTTTTATGCCAGAAATAAAGATTTCACCTCCAAGAGATTTAATCTCTATAGCATTAGAAAATATTTTGAGTTATAGAAAAGATGATAAGTTTTATGCCTTAATAAAAGATTGGAATAAAACAATTGTTATTAATGTTAAAGAATTTTATCCTGTTACTGTGATATTTCAAGAAGATACGATAAATTTTAAAATTGGTGATACTAAGAAAGCAGATTTTAAAGTTACTATGGGAGTTCACACCATGTTAGATTTAGCGTACGGTAGAACAGGTCCAATTAGAGCTGTTCTTTCAAGAAAACTTAAAATTAAAGGTCTTCTAAAATTAGGAATATTATTGAAATTTCAAAATATACTCTTAAAGTCAATGAAAATGGTAGTTGCTGAACCTAATATTAATTATTTTGAATTAGAAAAAACTACTAAATAGGAGGATAAAATAAATGACAGTTATAAACGAAAGAAATATATTTCAAAAGGTTAGTAAGGAAGAAGTAAAACAAAAATTAATCAAAATCTTTGGGGAAAATAGTGTTACTGATAAAACTGTTGACAGGTATCCTTATTCTTATGATATGACAGAATGTGCACCAAAAATGCCTGATTTCATAGTAATCCCGGAAAATTCTGGTCAGTTGATTGAACTCGTAAAATATTGTAATTCTAATCTCATTCCAATTGTTCCTTATATTACAGGAAATAATGTTGGGGGACTTACAATCCCAGAACAAGGAGGAATCATTGTTGATTTTGGAAAAAAGATGAATAAAATACTTCACGTGAATGATGAAATGATGTATGCTATTCTGGAGCCGGGTGTTACTTTTGGTCAATTAAAAAAATACCTCGATGATAATTATCCTCATCTTAGATATAGTTATCCTTATGCACCACCCTATGCCGGTGTTGTAGGCAATGTACTTCTCAGTGGCATGAATAATATGTCAAATAAAATTGGTTCAATGGGAGATTCTGTAAATGGATTGGAAGTCATAACAGCGGAAGGAGAATTAGTAAGGATTGGATCTTGTTTTTATGGTAAGGATGATGCAGATCAAGATAGTTGGTGGTCAAGATATCCCATGCCTGATTTAATGGGATTATTTATTAATTGGCAAGGAATGACAGGATTAGTAACAAAATGTGCTGTACAATTATGGCCAAAAAATCCATATGAGGCAGCATATGTTGCGATTGCTCATGAGGCTTCTGATCTTGTAAATATTCTAAGAGAAGTTGGACGGACAGAAACAGTTGAGGACATGTCTGTATTTTCTGCGCAAGCTATAAAATTAGTTGTAAATATTGAGCACCCGAAAAGATTACCAGAGGAACCAGGATATTCTGTGGTAATGTCAATGTCTGCAAAAACAGAGGATTTAATGAAAGCAAAGATTAAATTAATGAAAGAAACTATTGAAAAATTGAAAAAAGATGGAAATAGAATCATACTTTTAGACTTCAATGAATTTGCCAAAATATTTAATTTGAGAGTGAGATGCGCTTATGATCTCCCTTCAGTTATTCTTCCAACTGTTTTAAAGTCTGGTCTAACTTGGTTTGGTAGCTATGCTCCAACTCATAGACTTGAAAAACTTTATGAGGGAGTTGCAGATATATTTGAAAAACATAATTTTGAAAGCCCCATACTTTATGGAAAAATAATGAAAGCTAGCCATTACGGAATTTTTAGACCAATTTTACCTTATAATAAATTCAAGGATGAGGAGGAAACTCATCAAATCATGGAGGAAATTGCGGATCTTGCCATTGGAGAAGGTTGTATCCCCTATAAAACACCAACTTGGTTAACTGCTAAAATGCGGAAGAAAATAAACCCTGGTTGGATAAAGTTATTTGAAAAGATTAAACTTTGCATGGATCCTAATAATATTTTTAATCCAGGAAGGTGGAATATAGAATGACTGAAATTAAAATACCTAATGATTTAGCAGGAAAAGACTTTTTACAGATGGCTCTTGATAACTGTATTAAGTGTAGTACATGCAAATATGGATTTAAAAATTTTGAATCTTCATGTCCATCGGGGGAAAAATTTCTTTTTGAATCCTATTGGGCGTCAGGGAGGATTAGGATAGTAAGAGGTTTGTTGAATGGAGATTTAGAATGGAATGATGATTTAAAAGATCCTATCTTTGCTTGTACGACTTGTGGAAATTGTATAGATAGTTGTCAAGCACCTCATGCTGATTATATCGTAGATATAATTGAATCTTTACGAGAACTAGCAGTTAAACATATAGGTCCGGGAAATAACCAAGAAAAATTAGTTCAGTTAGCGTGTAATCCAGAGATGTATAATCCATATGGGGAGATGAATTCTACAAATGAAGAGTTAAAGAGAGAATATAAACTACCTGATAATGCAGAATGGGTATACTTCATAGGTTGCACTTCAAATTACCGTCAACAACAGATTAGAGATGCTACCTTAAAATTGATGAAAAAAGCGGGAATAGACTTTACCTTAATTGATGAACATTGTTGTTCAAGCCCCATGTTAAGAACGGGTCAAAATAACGTTGTTAATGATTTCATGAAATATAATATCGAGAAAATAAAAAATGTGGGTGCTACAAAAGTCTTTACTTCTTGTGCTGGTTGTTATAGAACTTTATTAAAGGACTATGAAAAATTTGGAGCAAAATTGGATTTTGAAGTATTTCATACAACTGAAGTAATTAAAAGAATGTTAGATGATGGTAAAATTAAAATTAAATCAAAATATAACAAAACAGTGACGTATCATGACCCTTGCCATCTTGGTAGGCATATGGGCGTCTATGAAATTCCGCGGGAGATCTACAAGCAAATTCCTGGAATTAATTTCGTAGAAATGGGAAGAAATAGGAATCATGCATGGTGTTGTGGTGCGGGGGGTGGTGTTAAGATTGCTTATCCAGATTGGTCCGTTGATATATCAAAAGAAAGATTAAAAGAAGCCAGAGAAACAGGAGCTAAAGTAATTTCATCAACTTGTCCATTTTGTAAGACGAATTTATCTGATGCAAATGAAAAATTTGATATGGGTTTTGAAGTTGTTGATTTAATTGAACTTTTATCCCAACTAGATATCGAAGTAGTGGAGAATGATTCTTAATTATTTGTTTTTTAATTTTTTTAAATCAAAACATATTAAATGGTGATTTAAATAAAAGTATCTAAAGATTCTAACGCAATTGAAAGAAATACAAGGGCAAAAGAATTATTAACGGAAACAATGTTGCTTCAAATTACTCGATCAGCAGAAATGTTGATAGATTTATTTGGATTTGATAAAGCATTTAAGAGGATTAAGGCCAAACGGGAAGGAAAACAAGTTGAAATGTACTTTCCAAGTCTAGATGGGTCAATTACTCTTCCACTCGTATCAAAAATTGAAAATTTTAAACCAATATACGGAAAAACGAATAATCCTGTTACAAAAATCATATTTAATGTTAAGGCTGATAATGTGCTCAAAACTATTAGTGAAATTTTAGCTTTAAAAGACAATCTTTTTGGTTTAATGAAAATAGTTCCAAAATTAATAACAGGGAAACTTAAAATTAAGGGTTCGTTAATCTCAGCGATATTGATGGTGAGATGTCTAATGATGGGAAAGCATGAAATGTACAAGGGGCAATTATGAGGTTTTTTTAAAATGAGTCTAGAAAATGATAAATTTTTCCAAATTTCAAATTCAATACTCAATCCCTACATTGAGGAGTGGAAGAAAGATAACAAAAAAGTAATGGGTTATTATTGTACCTATCTCCCTGAAGAATTGATACATGCCGCAGGTTTTCTTCCATTTCGAATAAGAGCAACTGGTAGTCAAGACACGGATCTTGGTGATGTTTACATGGTAAGATTCACTTGTAGTTTCGTGAGGATGACTCTTAATGTGGCTCTAAATGGTGGATTTGATTTTTTGGATGGTTTAATAATGTCTAATTGTTGCGATCACGCAAGAAGAATGCATGAAGTCTTTGATTTGAAAGTCTTTAGTAGAAAAGAATTTAAACAGAAACCATCTCAATTTTATACTGTCATACCTCATGTAATTACTGAAGCAGGTTTTGATTATTTTAAAAATAAAATCCTCAAATTAAAGGAAGAAATAGAGAAAAAATATAATTTGGAACCTATTTCAGATGAAAAACTTAATTTAGCTATTGAAATTTATAATGAAAATAGAAAATTGTTAAGAGAAATTTATGAACTAAGAACTATCGATTCTCCTAAACTTACTGGGAGTGAAGCTTTACAAATTTCTATGGCAAATTCTTCTATTCCAAAAGAAATTGCGAATAACGAATTAAAGAGAGTTCTTAATATTTTAAGAGAACGAGAGGGTCTTAAATCAAATAAAAAACGTATAATGTTAATTGGGAGTGTACTTGACAATACATACTTTACAAAAACGATTGAAAATGCAGGTGGTGAAATCGTTGCGGATTTCATATGCTTTGGAACAAGAAATATCTTTGATGATATAGAATTAAAAGGCGGAAGTAATCCAATGGAAGAAATCACGAAACGTGTTTATTACCGAATTTCTTGCCCTAGGATGATGGATGATCATCCTAGAAGATTGAAGTTTATTGAAGAACGAATAAAAGAAGCAAAAGTTGATGGTGTAATTGTTCAGAGGATAAACAATTGTGATCTTCATGGATGTGAAAACATGAATTTACAATACGATTTAAAAGAACTCGACATACCTGTTTTTAATATAGATAGAGAAAACTTCCAAAAAGATACTAGTCGAATGCAAAATAGAATTGAAGCTTTTATAGAAATGATGAAGTGAGAAATGAAATTATGGTGAATAAGATCGAGTTAGAAAATAGAATTATACCCTATAAGATGTTGTTAAGATCAACATCTACAATGTTGGAACTTGCAGATAGGATCCTTTCAGATACTGCAATGCCCTCTTTAATATCCGGACTAAAAGGATTAGAAACTACTTTACAGGATGTTATCGAACGAGCCGGAGAAGGTCTTCCTATAGTAGGTTATCATTTTGCCCTTCCATCAGAGTATCTTACTGCTTTTGACTGTGTTCCTATTTGTATTGAATCAGTTTCATTCATGTTGGCCTCAATGCTCCCTGAAGGAGGAATACATAAATATTTTGATATGATAACTAACTATGGCCACCCTTATCATAGTTGTTCGGCACAAAAGGGAATTATGGGCATGACGCTTGATGATTTAATCCAGTTTGACGCAATTATTACACCTACGGCCCCTTGTGATAACACTTGTGCTTCATATCCTTTCTTTGAATTACAAAAAAAATTTCCTGTTGTTGTAATAGACATGCCTTTTATGCATGATGAAGAAAGTTTTAGATATTGCGGTGATGAAGTAAGACGTGGTTTAGAAGAATTAGGAGGAATACTTAAACAAGATCCCGATTATGAAAAAATGAAACAATATATCAGAATAGAAAATAAAGTAAATAATGCAATGATGGAAATTTTTGAATTAAAAAAAGCTATTCCTTGTCCTGTTGATAACATGAGTAATGCTCTCAGTGCGGCGGCTCAAATATTTATGGCAGGAAGACAAGAAAAGATAGATTTTTACAATGATGTTTTAGAGAGTTCCAAAAAGAGATTAAAAGAGGGAATCCATCATGGTGGTGAAGAAAAGATACGAAGTATATGGCCTTACATGCTTACTTTTTTTTCATTAGACATGTGCGAATGGTTTGATAGGCATCTTGGAATGAGTATTTTATTTGATGTGTTTAATTATAATTTTACAGAATCAATTGAACTTTCTAATGAGGATAAAATGTTTTATGGCATGGGTAAAAAAATCATGCAATTTCCAATGACAAGACAATCCTCACAATTTTATTATCCTTTTCTTGAAGAGTGCGTTCAATATGCTAAAGAATTCAGCGCTGATTGCTTCATTTATACTAGCTCTATCGCTTGTAAACAATTTGGTTCAATACCACAAATCTTAAGAGAAGCTTTAAAGGAAGAAGTGGGAATTCCAATGCTTATAATTGATTTAGATGTTGCCGATCCTAGGATTACTAATGCCATGAAAGTAAAGGAGAAAATATTGACATTCACTCAAACGTTATTATAAAATAGAGTTTAAGTTTTTCTCTAATGTTTTAATAAAACATCTAGAAATTCATCAACAACTTCTACAGTTAGATCTTTTCTTCCAGATTTAGGAAAACTTTTACCAAGCAAATGAATATCAATTTCCATTACATCAAGACCAATTAATTCGCATTTTTTTAGCATTATGAATTTCTTTAATATTTTAACAATATTTAATATCTCACTTTTTGCCATTCCAATGGCGTTTCTAAACCGAGCAGCTATAATGTCTTTTAATCCACCAACATCTACATCTAAAGAAATGTAAATGTAAGGATTATCTACAGTGTCTAATTTAGCTTTTAATTTTTCTTGCATTTCAACGCTTTCCATTTTTCTAATGAATGTAACTCCATTTTCCTCCATTAAATTAAAATAATTAACATATTTTTTAATTCTGGGATCTTCAATTGTTCTTATTTTTTGATTGGGATAATCTTGATTGCCTAAAATTATCAAGTTTTCGGGTAAAATAATATTTTCTTCTAATAAATAATAAAGAAATGAAGCGCACGTGTAGGTATCTTTAATATTAAAATTGTCATTTGTTGATATCAATTGTTCGGAAACTAATGAATTAAAATCATCTGGATGGTCTTTTAAATAGTTAGCAATGTTTAATGAGATTCTTGCAGGAATTCCATCAAAATGGGCATCTAAAACAACAATTAATATATTTTGGGCACCATATTTCTTAGATAATGCGGAAAGAACCCCACCTGTTAGAGAGTGGTCTACACCTATCATTAAAGGTATTCCTGGAAATATGGTTGCTTTTACATATTCTGCTAATTTATTCGAATATTTTTTTATTGTACCATCATAAGTTGCTTTTTGAAAATCAACTTGGTTAATTTTTGAATAATCTTCTAAAGTTGGTTTAGGAGTTAGCCATGAGTCAATAAAAAACTTACCACTTTTAATATATTTATCATTACTCAAAATATTAGAATGGAATAGCATTCCATCATATGGATCCAGCAAATCTTGTTCTTCAATTAATTCATTATGTAAACGATGTAAATAGGCTTGTTTCATTTGGATATTTAATGGAAAATCAGATGCGTCTAACGCAGCCCCAAATATTATAATTTCTTTATCCATGTAATTTTATTATTGATGATGAAATGATTGAGAATTATAATTTTTACATTGATTAAATCTTTATTATTAAGATTTTGTAGAGATCATTTCATTTTTTTAAAAAGAAGTTTCGATTCTTAATTATTTGAAACAATTTTACACAATACATATCTTAAAGAATGAAATAATAAGAATTCAATATTTTTTTTTATATTTATAAAAATATAAAAACATAATTTGTTATTTTTTGTGTACAAAAGCGGATTTTTTTATACAAAATCAATAAGTTTATATACAAGCTTTATTATTTGTTATAATAGGGGAGTGTTATATATTAAATTATGTACAAAAAAAGTAGTTGAATTTTATAAAGAGGGGTTAATAAATGGAAAATGTAGTTACGTCAAAAACAATCGAACAAACAGAGGAAATCAACAAGATCTATTGTGCAAAATGCGAAAAAGAATTAATCGATGGGGAAATTGATGATGCCTTTAAAATTACAATGGGATTGATTATAAAAAACGATTTTTTCTCGGCAGCTAAAACTGTTTATTATCATCGAGAATGTCTCTAATTTCACAATCTCTTCAATATTAAATAAAATTATAATCTATTAATGTTAATAACTTAAATTTCTCTCATATTAGAGAGTGAGTCTTAACAGAATATATTACACTGATACAACTTCTCATTAACTTTTAGTTTTAGAAATATTTGAATGCATTGTCATAAATGTTTTTATATTAACATTGATTGATGAAAATATTTTATACAAACGTGTATATTCAACTAGTAATTAAATTCAAAAATATTATAATTACACAATTTTAACTTATTAAATATGTCCCCTGAAGAAAATAGATGTGAAAACTGTGGTAGGATCGCAGAAAAAGAAGATAAATATTGTATGGGATGTGGTGCTGAAATAAAACCAATTAAAACGACTGCAACTGATATTGAAGCTAAACCTCGCTCTTTAATTTCTGAAAATTATAATAAGCTTAAAAATCTGAAACCAGGTTTCAAAGTGCTAATATTTTTTATCATAGTTACAATTGCAGATTTAATAACATCTTTAATAGTCACGGTGAGTGCAGGTCTACCTCTAGAGGCTTATTGGATTCTATTTTTTGGACTCTATATATTATTTTTAATTATTGGAGGTATAATCTTTCGTGCAGTTTCGGTTTCAGATTATAAGAACCATTTAGCTAAAGGAATTGGTTATATGATTCTTGCGGTAATGATCATAGTGATAATTGTGTTACCTATCTATTTACTTGCCATTTTCCCATCTATCTTAGGATCAATTTCTATATCAATGCCTACACCACCATGGCTTCAGGCAATCTTAGATCAGATAAATAATGCCATAGGTCAAGCCATGTATGGACTTTTAAGAATTATATTTTATCCATTCGTTGCTATGTTTGAAGGTATCGGTCAACAAATTAGTCAATCAGTAGAGCAAAGTTTAGATGATATAGAAGTTCCCGGTTTTGAACCCATTCTCCTGCTCTCCGTTTTTGTGGTAATATCAATAATAATCATTTATAAATATCATTTAAATGTAAAAAAGTCATGTAATAATTCTAAATCAATTTAAATGGGATTCATATTTGATTAAATCAATAAAAAGATAAATTAAACAACTAAAATTAGGTCTGATCAAAATAATAAAAGAGAGGTTAGATAATTTTTTTTGCTTTAAGGAATGATTCGACTTTCTCAGGAGAAGAATTAAATAATTCAGCGATAACCATAAAGCATATGGCTTTATCCATTCCCATACCTGAATAATCCTTGAAAAGAGTAATCCACGTTTCATTCTTTTCATATTCTTCTGGATGTGCAGATTGTACATGGGCCCAATAGGGATGTTTTAATAAAACGCCACAATACGGACATTTTCGCGCTCCTTCCATGTTATTCACAACTTTATAAATTTACTAAAATAGTGGTATAAATCATATATATATATCATTTCAATAATAATCTTTGTTTAAAAATTTAGTTTTTATATGAAATTGCAATTTAATTCCAGTATTTAACTTCTTTTATTAAAATCAAAAAAAAAACTTAGGCTTTTAAATGAAAGAGGATTCAACACGATATATTTATAAACCTTACTTTTCTTTATCATTATCATATATATAATCCAAAAAGGAAAAATATAAAATTCAATAGAAATTAAGATAAGGTAAAGATAATATTTTTATTATTTTTACCTGAAAGGCATAATCGCTGTCAAATAATCTTAAATTAAAAGTCAACAAAATATTGAAATGAATGCAATTGTAAAATCATTTAATCGAGTATTTTCAGAAAAAAAAAGAGAGATAGCTATATTAAGTAAAGATAATACATTTATCGATAAAGATATCCTTATTTCAATAATAATTCCATTATATAATGAAGAACATTCCATAATAAAGGTCCTAAACAGAATTCCTAATCATCATCGCTATGAAATCATCATTGTTGATGATGGTTCCACAGACAATAGTGTTAATAAAATAAAAAAAATCAATGATAAAAATATTAAAATCATAAAACATTACGAAAATAGAGGGTATGGAGCAGCACTTAAAACTGGAATCACTCATGCTAATGGAGATATCATAGTCACCATGGACTCTGATGGTCAACACGATCCACAGGATATACATCAACTTATTAAACCGATTATAAATAATCAAGCAGATTTATGTATCGGATCAAGATATTTAGGTAAATCTGATTATAAAGTCCCTGTTTATACTCGCATAGGTGAATTATTCATTAAGGTCATTCTTTGGACTTTATTTAATCAAAAAGTTGGGAATAATCAAAATGGCTTTAGAGCTTTTAAGAAAGAATTGATTGATACATTTATAAGCATTAAAAATATAGGAATGGGCTTTACAACCGAATTATTATTTGAGTTTGCATTTCAAGGATTCAGAATTACTGAAATTCCTATTAATTTGCAAAAAAGAGCACATGGAAGATCAAATGTCAATTTAGTAATGATATTTCGATCCTTATTCTCTTGTATCTTTATATATTTATTAAAAAAAATTCAAATTAATAATAGGATAATTAAAACAATAGAAAAGGTTATATATTAACTCCATTTCTTATTTAATTCTTTCTCCATCAATTTTCTTACTTGGTCAATGGCAAACAATACAAAAAATTGACATTTTTTTGTCCAAATTTCATTTTTTACATATTCTTCCATTCCTTTTGGTGTTCCTAAATCTATTCCACAGATATCAGCACAACTTACTGAACCATATTCTTTTTCAAAAATCGAGGCGAATTTTATTACTTTCATGTATGTATTTAGTACCTCAGATCCTTTCATTTTATCTTTGCCTGCCATTATTACACCAATCGCAGCTATTGCTCCGCTTACAGTACCACATGGTCCTTTCCATCCTGTTTTACTTCTATATGCTCCAAAACCACTAAATGGAACTGCAAGATTGCTAAAATAATGACTTTTAAAATCATCTAAACCCAGAACATCTAAAATGCTAGTAAAGACCAATGCAGCACAGCTAGTTCCAATTTTTTTACCTAATTCAGGCAATTTATCTTCTAATTCTGCTATTTTATTATCAAAATGTTTATTGATATCCATTTTAATCACTAAAATCTAAGATTTAATCATTTTAATTAATATA
>JBHLME010000143.1:0-10658 GCA_048938445.1 Promethearchaeota archaeon
AAAAAATTTTTTTTTATATTTGAAAAATTATTGAACTAATCTTAAAATAACAATTTTTATTTTGTCTATATTATATCTTTGTCTAGATATGTGTTTAATTAAATAAATCATTTTTCATATCAAAATAAAAATCTCTTTACTAGATATATCATTTGGAAATATATAAAGCTTCTTAGTCTGTAAAAATCAAAGAGATAAATTCGTACAAAAAACAGATAAATTTAAATACTAGTAGTCTATAGAAATCTATTATTTTATCAAAATTAAACTTTGATCTCATTGAGGAGGTCTTGCTAGTCTATTTCTTTTTTCATCAAAATATAAAATATAATATTTGCCTAATATTTTTTCTTAGCGTGAATGGAATTCAGGATTTTTTACCTTTATCCATCTCATTTTATGCTTCATTTTCCATATTAAACACTTTTCTTCCTTGATTAACCCAAATTCCATTGAAAGTTTATCATAAATATTTTCCTTGTTTCCTTATTCTACTTATTTAACTATTATTCTTTTAAATCCCGCATTTTTTCAAGCAATTATTTTGAAAGATCTTTTATATTATTCCTAACAGACTTACGGACATAAAATGAAGGCTTTTTTCTCAATTCTGTTAGAATTTTTAAAATTTCATCATTTTTTTATGGAAGAAGATTGTTTAATAATATTTTCAATATAATTATGTAAGAGATCATTTAACGCATAAAATCTAACAAAAAAAATAAAGAATTTTTTAAAAAATTAAAGACCCTTCTTCTTTTTAATCACATAGATTAATCCTACAACTGTGATTGCAGACACAGAGATAATTAGTGGAATTTCAAATCCTGGAATTGAAGATTCTCCTTGTGTCATCAATATTGCAGTTTTATCATCGTATTTTACTTCTCCTTTAGTCAAAATACCATTCTCATCATATTCCATGCTTATTGATATTTCTTTAGATGATTCATTAAAGAAACCCTCAACAATGTTTATCTGAAATCCACTTGTTAAAGCACTAACAGTTATATCAGTAGAACTTCCTATTAAAGCATCTCGAGCTTGATTAAATTCTGCAACTAAAGTTGTCCAATCAATAGATTTTGAGACAATCAATGCAATTAAAAATAATGTCCCGTCATTAACATCAATAATGTCATTAATTGTTCCATTTAAGGATTTTATGGTCTCATTAAAGTAGAGCATTGATGAATCGAATATAGGGATTTCAAATGGTGAGATTGATGAGATAGCTTGGCCTAATATTCGAAATTCACCACTACATGTAAGATTAGCATATGGAATTCCCGCTTTATATCCTACTCCTCCTTCAGCGGTAATATCGACTGCAAGTTCTAATTCGCCTAAATCAATTAAATTGCTTGATAACCAATCTGGGAGCTGAACTTGGCCATTACCAAGATTAGCAGAATTATTATAATCTTGAATTAATGGCCCAATTCCCCCTGATTCTGGATCAATTGTCCATACAAGTTCATCACCTACAGAGACACCCACGTATGTTGGCAACGTTCCAGCAACAGAAATACTCATTGAAGAAATTAGGATTATTGAAGAAAGAAGGATTAAACTAGATAATTTTATTTTTTTATATCTCATTTCTTCCCCTTTATTAAATATAAATCAATTTAAGATAGTAATCTTAATTTGCATATTTAAATCTAATTTTTTAAGAAACACGCTCTAAAATCATTTTTTTTAAACTTCATTAAAGTATTTTAAAAAAAGAAAGATAAATTAAATGTTTTTTTAGATAATCATTATTTAACTTAACATTTTTTCGAAAAGTATGTTTAATGATATAAGAAGAAAAACGCAAAAATCTTAAGTGTTTTATGTCTAGAAATATTAAAATCTTGAAACTAAAAAAATGCATGTGCTAGATGTAAGGAAAGGAAATTTTCCAATAATCATATTACCTAATTTTGGTCAACCAACCTTAATTAATTTTCAAGATTATAAAGATAAGAATGGGAATTATACAAAAAGAATAAATTTTGATGCTTTTATCATTGCCAATTCAGGTCAGACGATACAAGAAATACTTGAATATTTCCATCTTAATATCTATATTCAACCAATTTTAAAAGATGAGGGAAATTTTAATGAAAGACGAGGGGAAAGATACCCCCTTCATTTGTTGGAAATACACAAGATTGAAAACACAGATATCAAGACTGATGATTTGTTAACTACAGATGATTGTATCATACGAGATTTTTCTAATAATCTATTAAAAATTAAGAGAGTTTTTGGTAAGAGAAACGAAATCTATAATGTAAAGATGAAGGTTCGTAAAAAGAAAGTTTTAGAAAAATTGTTAGAAGAATCAAAAAAAAGTTGTTTATTATGTGATATAATTCATGTTCCACCAAATACACTAATGGAAAAGATAAATTATCATGCTATTGCTTTTTTTAATAAAGAATGGTCGAATTTTAGATTCATTCACTCCACAGATTTTCATATAGCTCGTAGAAATGATTTTATAGCTAAATTTTTCAAAGAAAAAATAAATAAGAAGTTAAAAAAAAGAAGAATAATTTCACGATCCCAAGCACTCTATTTAACCACTAAATTAAAATTCAGGGAAGGTATTCAGGAAGATAAATTAGAGGATTTACGTTATTCTAAATATAATTTTAATTATAATCTACGACAGCTTATAGAATTTGTCAATACTCAAGTAAATTATGAAGAATTAGATTTTGTTTTAATGACGGGTGATTTAATAGATTATCTTAATATTGCAAGGGGTAATTATCAATATACAAATAATTTTCACGTGTTTTTTCACATCCTCCTCGGATTAAATAAAGGGATAGATAAACCACCATATCTTTCTGATGATGAACTTATAAATAAAAAAGAGATATTAGCCCCTGTTTTTTTGAATGTAGGGAATCATGATTATCGTAAAGGGCATTATAGCCTTAATTTTGGGAAAACATATCAAGTTTTTGGAATGGAAAAGAAAGATATAAGATATTATTCAGATATTAGATTCTTTAACTATTTTAAAGCACTCTATTCAAGGGATAAGTTTTTAAGAGATTATTTTAGGTTATTCAATCCAAATTTAAATTATAAAATAAAAATCGGACAGCAATATAACATAATTTTTTTAGATACTGGTCATGATTCTATAGCAAATTTGCACGATTTTTTAAGAGGAAGTCCAAGTTCGAAAGGTTTAAAAGATGAACAAATAGATTTACTGAGAGCTTATATTAAGTTATGTCAGGATGAAAAAATTATTATTGCAATGCATACACCCCCTGTTTCTCCTTATCTAAATTATTTTAAAAAAAGAAAATATAAAAAAAAATTCAAGCTAGATCGTAATATTGAATGGGCTGATTTTTATGAGGATAATTTAAGAAAATATTATAAAAAAGGGAGACTTGAGAAATTATTAAAATTAAAATATCAAACAATAATGTATAATTGGAAGAGATTTTTAAAAATTTGTACTGGTTCAGATGATAAAATTAGTAGAAAAATAGAAATGGTATTATGTGGACATACTCATTCTTTAAAAGAATTTAGGTTAAAAGAAGTTAAAAAAAAGGAAAGTGTATCCATTAATCTCGGTTTTTTAATGCTACCTATTTATATAGATATACCATGTAAGATTTACTCTAATAATTATAGGAAAATTATTGAAGAATTTAAAAATCCAGGGGAATTAAAAATTTGGTTTGATATTAACAAGCCTTTTGTATTTCAAACTCAAGCTGTCGGTCCTTTGTCGATACATTTTAGATTTAAACCACCTGGATTTAGATATATCACGGTTAAAGATAATCAATTAAATAGTCTAAAAATATATTCTTTACACATGATAGATGATTGAAGAGCTCTTCAATTAACTATGTTCATTTAAGAAATAAAGTTTTTATTATTTTTAATGTTTTTTTACTCAAGTATTTAATATATAATGTAAAAGAATATACAAAATTATTAAAGAGCGTGAAAAATTATATGGTAATCAAAACAGATATTACTGAAATGCTTGGAATAGAAAAACCAATCATCGGAGCTCCTATGGGTCCCTTTTACACTACGGAACTCACAGTTGCTGTTTCTAGCAATGGTGGATTAGGTGTCCTTTCTCATACTAACTTATTAGGGAAGAGCAGTATTGATGAATTAATGAGAAACATGGAATATGTTGTCGAACATACTGATAAACCTTTTGGATTCAACATCCGAACAGCTAGAATGCAACCTGATGCTCCAACACTGTGTAGAAAGATTCCAAAATTCATCATGGATAATCCAAGAATTAAGGAACAATGCAGGTATGTCATTACAAGTGCAGGCAGTCCACGTATGATACGTCAAAGTAAATCCTTCCAAAAATTAGTAGAAAGTGGTTCGCAAATTAAACACTTTCATGTAGCTCCAGCTCTTTGGCTTGCTGATAAATGTGTTGAAGCAGGTGTAGATGGTGTAGTAGTTACTGGTACAGAAGGTGGAGGACATCAATCATATGAAAAAGTAAGCACGTTAGTACTTGCTCAGCAGGTAAAGAAGAAATATCCCGATCTTCCCATGATATTATGTGGTGGTTTTGCCACGGGTATTGGTTTAGCCGCAGCAGTGAGTATGGGTGCTGGTGCTGTAGCAATGGGTTCAAGATTCATCGCCTCCCAAGAAAGCGAATTTCACCAAAGTTATAAGGAAATCGTGCCTTCAGCAAAAGCAGATGATACTGTATTGGTAACTGGATTCTTAGGTCCAATTAGGTTATGGAAAAATGACTATGCTGACAGCCATGGATTAGTAGCAAATAAAGATGAAAAAATAGCCGAAGAGCAAGCAATGACCGCGGAGATGCTCATGGAAGACCAAAAGCATTATGAAATGACTTATGAAGGAGACATTACCCATGGGGCTGTCCTTTTGGGTCAAAGCATTGGATTAATAGATAGTGTTGACAATGTTTCAACTATAATGGACTCGATGGTTGTTGAAGCTGAAAAATATTTAAAGAAAGGATTTAGCGCAGTTCAGTAAATAATTGTATTTTACAATTTCTCTTTTTTTTTTCTCTTATTTTCCTTTTAAACGAAGGAATCTAAACAAAGTTTAAATTATTTCAAATGCTTTCATACACAATATTTATTACTAACAAAAAAGTCATAAAAGGTTAAGAAGTGAGAATAAAATATGGTAATTAGTACAAACATTACTGAAATGCTTGGAATTGATAAACCTATAATTGGAGCACCAATGGGTCCTTTTTACACGACTGAACTCTGCATTGCAATCTCGAATGCCGGTGGTTTAGGAGTATTATCCCACACCAATCTTGGCATGAAAAGTTCTATAGAAGAAATGATGAAAAATATGGAACATGTTGTGGAGCATACAGATAAACCTTTTGGATTTAATATAAGAACCTCAAGAATGCAACCTGATGCAACCGCATTAGTGAGAAAGATTCCAAAATTTATCATGGATAATCCAAAAATAAAGGAACAATGCAGGTATGTCATAACGAGCGCAGGTAGTCCTCGAATGATTCGTCAAAGTAAAAATTTTCAAAAATTAATAGAAAGTGGTTCGGAAATTAAACATTTTCATGTAGCACCAGCACTCTGGCTTGCTGATAAATGTGTAGATGCAGGCGTAGATGGAATGGTCATTACAGGCACAGAAGGTGGGGGACATCAATCCTATGAAAAAGTAAGCACGTTAGTTCTTGCACAACAGGTAAAGGAAAAATATCCGGATGTCCCAATTATCTTATGTGGTGGTTATGCAACAGGTTATGGATTAGCATCTGCTTTAGCTATGGGTGCGGGTGCAATTGCAATGGGTTCACGATTTATTGCTTCTAAAGAAAGTGAATTTCATGAAACTTATAAAAGTGTCGTACCACCAGCCAAAGCTGAAGATACTGTTATAGTAACAGGGGTATTAGGTCCTATAAGACTCTGGAAAAATAAATATTCTTTACATCATGATGCAGTACAAAGTAAAGAAGAGAAGATAGCTCAAGAAGAGGGAATCACTGCTGAAATGCTTATCGAAATTAATAAAAAATACGAATTAGCATATGAGGGAAACATAGAAGATGGTGCTGTTTTATTAGGTCAGAGTATTGGTATCATTAATTCGATTGAAAGTGTATCAGACATAATGAATAAAATCATAGTTGATGCAGAAAAATACCTAAAAAATGCGGTTTCAGTAATTAAATAGTATAAGTTAGATTGGTTTCAAGGTTAAACCTTTATCTATTTCTTTTTTTTTATCTATATTAAAATTTTTTAAACAATGGTAATTATTTTTAATACTACCAATATTAACCAATAAAATACCATAAATGAGAAAATATGTCTGAAAATAGAATTGAAATTAGTCCATTTGAATATAGCGAATACTTTTTCAAAACTACTGGATTGCTAGTTTCAGCGGATAAAAATGGTAAATTCAACATGATGGCATTAGATTGGAAGACCATAGGGGATTTATGGTATCATCCCATAATAACCATTGCCGTGGCTTATAATAGGTACACTTATGAATTATTAACCGAAAACTTAGATGAATTCACCATAAACATACCATCCAATAAGACGAGCCATGCAATTGACATAGGAGGTTCATATTCTGGAAAGACTACTGACAAAATAAAACAAGCAGGATTGATAATGATTCCTGGTAAAATGGTTAAAGTTCCTACAATTGCAGATTGTTTACTTAGTTATGAATGTAAGATTATAGGTTCAAGCAAGACAGAATTTAAAGCAAGCCACCATCTATTTTTTGGTGAAATTTTAGCAGCTTATGCTTTTAAAGATATAATTTCATAATTCTTCAAATATATTCATGATTTTTATTTTCACAGGAGCATGTCGTAGAATTTAAAATGCTTTCTCCACAAGGGCATTGATCAGGATGATCATATTTCTCGCAGATTTTGTTAACTGTCTCACAAGATAAGAGTAAATTAAATTTTTCACTTTCTTCATGAGCAACTTTACTATCTAAACCTAACTCATTGATTAATAAACACTCAAGAAGTCGAGAATGTCTTATTAATTCGATGGCGAGATTTTTACCTTTTTCTGATAAAACTACAGATTTGTATCGTTCATATATGACATAACCTTCTTTCTCCAATCTCTTGATGCAACTTCCAATAGTAGAATGCGCAAGGTTTAGTTCATTTGATATTTCTCCTACTTTAATGGCCTTATCTGCCCGAAATACGATTTTTAAAACCTTATATTCAATGTCTAACATGTTCTTGTTCATATGAAATTAATGTGAATTATAATAGTTTAATGCTAGTGCATATGAAACATTAAAATGATTGCCATTAAAGCTACACCTAATAGTATCAAGATAAGTTGTTTAATATAATCTTTCGATCCAACTTTTTTGTGTAATTCCGGTGCTAAATCTGATAAAGCAATATAAAGAAAACTTGCCGCAGATAATGCTAACATAAAGGGCTTAAGGAGCTCTATTGCATCTAAAATAAAATAACTGATAATCGCCGCGGGAATCGTTGCCGAGCTCGATAGAGCATTGTAAAAATATGCTTTTTTTTTTGTATATCCTGAATGCAGAAGAATTCCAAAATCTCCTGTTTCTTGGGGAATTTCATGTAGGATTATAGACAAGCTAGCTATAAGACCTATTGAAAAATTTGTTAAAAATGCAGAAGCTATTACTATTCCATCAGTAAAATTATGAAAAGAATCACCAACTAGAATAATTGGTCCTGCAGTTTCACTACCATGCACTTCACAGGAATTATTTTGACAACTTCGCCAAATTATTAATTTCTCCAAGAAGAAAAAAAACAAGATACCCCCTAATACAAATGGTAATATTAAATGGGGTCCACCAATTTCTTCTATAGCTTCTGGAAGTAATCCTAAAAACGCTGCAGCTAATAATGTACCAGTAGCAAAAGAAATTAACAATGAAACCAGAGATTTTTGCTTAGTATCATCTAATAATAAAAAAGAGGCAGCTGCTGTGATTGCACCGAGGCTTCCCAATACTGAAAACAAAATAATCCAAAATAGAATTAATTTTCACCACAAAATAATAATTTTAATAATAATTACGATCGATCGTAATATATTAATAATGCATTTTTTAGTATTTAAATTTTACGATACTTCGTAAATTTTAAATTCTTCGATTATTCAATTTATATGTTCTAAAACACTTATTATCTTTAAAAAACACTAATTTGAAATAAATCATTATGATTATCGGTATCCCAAAAGAAAGCAAACCAGGAGAAGGAAGGGTAAGTTTAACTCCAAATAATGTAGAAGATATTGTTAAATTGGGTCATCAATTTATAATTGAAAGTAATGCGGGTGAATTATCTGGATATCCAGATCAATTATATGAAGAAGTTGGTGCTAAAATTCTAAATTCCAAGAAAAAAATTTATTCAGACTCACAAATCGTTGTAAAAGTAAAAGAACCAATTCAGCAAGAATTGGATTATTTGAATCCGGGTCCATTGCTTTTTTCATTCTTGCATTTATCTGCGGAAGAGAATTTGACAAAAACACTCATAAAAGGAAAATCCACGGCAATTGCTTTTGAATCTGTAAAGGAAAATGGTGAATTTCCAATTTTAATGCCAATGTCAGAAATTGCAGGGAGAATGAGTATCATTATTGGTGCAAATTTGCTTTCAAAACGTGAAGGAGGATCTGGACAGCTTCTAGGTGGTGCCACGGGTATACGTCATGGTTATGTGATTATCTTGGGTGGTGGGACAGCAGGAAAAAGTGCAGCATTAGCTGCAAATGGATTAGGCGCCCATGTCATAATTCTCGAAAAAGATATTCAAAGAATTAGATACTTGAATGACATTTTACCAGATCGTATCTCTGTAATTAAAAGTAATTCTAAAAATTTAAGAGAGTGCATTAAACTTGCAGATTTATTGGTTGGAACCGTTTTAATCCCGAATTCTAGGGCACCAAGAATCATTACGAGAGAGATGGTGAAAACAATGTCTCCAGGCTCAGTTATTATTGATGTCTCGACAGATCAAGGAGGATGTGTGGAAACAAGTCGTGCTACTTCCCTATTAGATCCTACGTATATAGAAGAAGATATTATACATTATTGCGTAACTAATATGCCAGGAGCATTTCCGAAAACATCAACTGAGGCTTTATCTGAAAATATCTTTCCATATTTACTAAAATTAATTTCTGATGAAGACCTTTTGGAAACTTTAAAAAAAAATGATGCAATTAGAAATGGTGTTAATGTTTATGAAGGTAATATCACCATTGAGGCCATAGCAGACACATTTGGATTGCCTTTCATTCAAATTGATAATTTATTGTAAAGAATATTTAGAAAGTTCTCAGAGAACTTAATAATAATTCTATCTTTTTAATGAATATATAATAAATATGAATAGTATAGAGGTTAATTTTTATCAACGATCCCCTTATTTTTACATGTAATGATTGTAATAAAGAATTTTCTTTTACAATAAGATTAAAACATTTATGCAATGAATGTGGAGGAATTTTATGGTTCAAACCAAATATTAGTAATTATAAAAAAGAGCTTTTTCAAAAAAGAAAATTTTCGAAATTTTGGGATTATTATTTTACCTTTCCTCAAATAGAAAAGGATTTCATCGTGACATTAGGAGAAGGAGGGACACCTTTACGAGCATCTAAAAAATTAGGTGAACGATTAGGTGTTAAAAATTTATTTTTTAAAGATGAGACACAAAATCCAACAAATTCCTTTAAAGATAGAGCCGCAGCATTATTAATTTCACATGCTAGAAGTTTAGATTATCATAAAGTTGTTTGCGCTTCAAATGGAAATCAAGGTGCATCTATTGCCGCATATACTTCTCTTGAGGGAATGGAATGTATTAATATCATTCCCGAGGATATTGATGTTGGAAAAAGAGCACAGATGATTGCATATAATTCAAAAATTATTATTGACGGTCAAACTGTAGATGATGCACTAAAAGATACTTTAAGTCCTAAATATGATAAATATTACCAATGCACACCTGAATATAATCCGCTCACGATTGAAGCTCAAAAGACTATTGCTTATGAAATAATAGAACAAATAGAAAATCCAGATTGGATTATTGTGCCAATGGGAAGTGGAGGATTATTAATTAGCCTTTGGAAAGGTTTTTTGGATCTAAAAGAAATAGAAGTCATTCAAGAGATTCCCCGATTGGTAGGTGTTCAATCTCAAGTTTCATCACCTATTGTAAATAAATATGATCGAGTTGAAGAAATGATTAAAAATACTAAAGAAATAATAAAATCCTATGCTTTAGGAGTTTTAGTGAAAAATCCGATATATCTTGACATAGCAATAAAAGCAATAAAAGATACAAAAGGAGTTGCTTTAGCAATTCCAGAAAATTTAATAATCTCATCTTCAGAAGATCTTGCAAGAAACGAAGGAATTTTTGCCGAACCTGCATCAGCATTAACAATAGCAGCATTGAATATCTTAATTCAGAGAGAAAAAATTAATCCCAATGATAATATTATTTGCGTCATAACGGGAAGTGGGTTAAAAACACCTCATGTATTGGAAGCATTATCAACTAGAGCTAAAACTGCTGGTCCTGGAGGAATTTTAAGCACAAAATTAAAAAT
>JBHLME010000023.1:0-42936 GCA_048938445.1 Promethearchaeota archaeon
ATCCCAAAAACCAGGCTTCTTTTTGAATGAGGTCCGACCTCTCCTGTAGCAAGAGGATTTTGCGGGATCTTATCACTTTTTTGGAGGATTTGTGATTTAGATTGTGTATTCAGGATTGTTTGCTGTGAACCAGAATAGGAAATCGTAGAGGTTGTCTTAATAATCGCTCCACATTTTTGACAAAATTTTTGTTCTTGTTCCAAAAGCTTTTCTCCACAATTAGTACAAAACATGTAATTTTCATCTTTTTTATTTTTTCATTATGTATTTAACTATCATTATATTTAAAAGTATTACAACAGGCTAGTAGTAAAGTGTTATTTTATCATCAAAAACTTTAATTTTCTTATAAGACTAAATTATTTCATTTTTTTTTAGCATGAAAATGATGATATGAACTACAATACTAAATGTCACGCTAAATTTGAAAAACTTGTAGATGATATCGATCTGTTTAAGAAATTGATAGATGTGATAAATAAAGACAATTAATATAAGTGTACTTAAAAACGAAAACAATACCAAACTAAGATCGAATAATCTACTAATTAAAAATGATAATAAAAGAATTACTGGATATAAAAAAAGTGGAATGGATTTCCAAAATAAATCTATATTTATTATTGGTTCTGGTTTAATTGATAAATTCATTCCATGAATATATGATATAGATGCATAGGATTTTCCATATTTGAAATATTTTTTTATATTTTCAATAGGGTTCCTGTAATTACAATGTAAAACTAAACCTTTAGGCACATATATTAATTTAAATCCTTTTTTAATTGATCTCCAAGAAAATTCTAAGTCTTCAATTCTATAATTTAAAAAACCTCCAACAGAATGCCACGTGTCTTTTTTAAATAACATGTTGCTCGTATTAAGAAAATTAATTTTTGATTCTTTAGTTATAATCCTTTCATAATCTACATTAAAAGGATTTAATTTTGTTTCCCTAAGATCATTGAAAATAACTTTTCCTCCTACTATATCATAATTTTTTAGATAGGGTACTAAATCTTTTAACCAATTTTTTGAAACAAAGCAGTCTGAATCAGTTAAAGCAATTATGTCATATTTTGCTTCTTTAATGCCAATATTTCTAGCTTCAGCAGATCCTACTGATTTATCTAAAAATATAGATTTTACCGAATAATTTTTTAACAGTTCCTGAGTATTATCCGTTGAGCAATCATCAACAAATATAATTTCATATACTTCGTAATTTAATTTAGATAAATTTTTAATCAATTCAAGTAATAGATGTCCTCTGTTCTTTATTGGAATAATTATCGAAACTGGTTTGAAAATAGCACTCAACTTAATATAAAAATTTAATAGAATTACTATTTTAAATCTTATTATTCAATGATCAATAGTCTAAATAAAATACATGGATACTATCAAATATAAAATCTTAAGAAATTTGGGATTAAGCTACGTAAAAAGAATTCTAAGAGTAATAAAAGGACCCGTCTTTGTGAGTATTTTTTTCACTCGTGATTGTAATCTTGATTGTGATTATTGTGTAACATCAAAAAATCCAAAAAAGTCAGATTTGAGCATTACACAATGGAAAAATATTATAACTCAATTATATAATCAAGGTTGTAGGTTTATCACAATTTATGGTGGTGAACCTACACTTCGACAGGATTTAGGTGATTTAATAAAGCATTGTATTGATTTAAAAATTTATACTCACGTGGTAACGAATGGAACTCTATTGAATGAAGTTTTACTTGAAAAATTTGCATCATATGGGTATCTCCTTTTAGGAATAAGCATCGATAGTATCTCAGATACTCATTTTAGTAAAAAAAAGTATAATAAAGAATTGATAGATTTACTTTATAAAATTCAACAAAAGTATCCTCTTAATATAGATTATAGTTTTCATATAATTATTACGAAGTACAATATAAAGGAACTTATTCCATTAATAAAATTGATATCTAATGAATTAAATTGTAGATTTTCTCTCGATCCAGTTCATTCATCATTAAATTTAAATGAAGATTACAAATATCGAAGTTTTTGCCCTGATTTAACATTAGATAAGGATTCTGTTAATCGATTAACAAGAGTAATTCAAAACTTGAAAAGAAATAACATTCAAACCTTCTCCCCAAATTCATATTATAATAAAATGAATAAGTGGTATCAGAAGAAATATTCTTGGGAATGTGATGCGGGGGATTTATATTTTGCTATTGATAATGATGGAAAAGTAATGTTATGCGAAGATGTGAGCACTAATATTCCGTTTAATGAATTTATCAGATTATCGCATAAAAAAAGAATGAAACTTATTAAAGAATTTAAATTTGATTATTGTCAATGTTTTAAGCCATGCTATTGGAATCCTACGTATTTTGTTAAACATCCAATTAGTACATTTTTATATAGATTTCTATTAAAATAAAAATTATAATATAAAAATTGCCCTATATCAACATAAATCAGTTGAAAATTTTTTATCTCGAAAATAATACAAGTGGATTACCTCTTTTTTTTATTCATGGATGGTTAGGTAATTCATTTGAATGGTTAAATCAATTATGTTATTTCAATACCACAGACCATGTAATCTCATTGGATTTACCTGGTTTTGGAAAATCAGATAAACCAAAAACTAGTTATTCAATTGATTTTTTTAGTGATCTAATTTTAAATTTTCTAGAAACACTTGGATATGATGAAGTAATTCTTATTGGGCATTCTTTAGGTGGACTGATAGCACAAGATATTGTTTTCAAAAAACCAACTATCGTGAAGCGATTAATATTAATTAGCACATCCAACACATTTTCTCGATCATTGAGAGAAAGATTTATTCTATTTTGGGTAAAAATTTTTTTTGAATTAAATTATAAAAATTTTCTGAAGAATATAATAAAACAAATACTTTCTACAAATTATGAAAACAGGGAATTCAAAAGACATTATAATAAAGCATTAAAAATTCCAAAATTCGTAGTATTAAATACATTTAAAAATATGACTTCTAATATGATAAACGATCATCAATTGTCAAGTATCAAACAACCTACGCTTATAATTTATGGAAGAGAGGATAAAATAATATCCAAATCTAAATTTAATAATCTGGAGAATTTAATTAATGCTTCAGAAGTTCATGTTATTAAAAATAGCCACCATAGGGTAATGGTTGAGAATTATACCAAAGTTAATAAATTAATTGAAAATTTTATTCGGAAATAACTTTAAATTTTTTATTTACTTCATCAATTTCATCTTCATTAAACTGACGCACGACTTTAGCAGGAGATCCTATAGCAATGGAAAATGGTGGAATGTCATCAGCCACTACAGATCTTGCTCCAATTATTGACCCTCTTCCTATTGTTACTCCTGGTAAAACAAGTGAATAAGCACCTATTCTAGCATTTTCACATATCTTAATAGGACCAAAACTAAAACTTCCATGTTTTACATTCATAGCATTATGGGTTAAAAATTTTACACCAATACCACATCCGCTTCCATCTTCAAATTCAATTAATTCAGGTAAGAGAGGATCAGGCATTGCTTTTTGTGAAATATGGCAATTATCTCCTATTTTCATGCCAATAAATCGAAATAATTTATTTCTAGCTCTTGGCCAACCCGTTAAATATGTAATAATTAAGGAAATTAAATGATTAAATGCTCCTTTAACAAACCAAGAAATGGAATATCCTTGAGTTTGAAGGTAATTAGCTATAATTAACATGGGAACAGGAGTGAATAAATGTTCTTCTGTATCAATGATAATATTAGTGATTTTTCCAGAAATTTCAATTTTGAATTTTGGCTTCTCCTTCTTCCAAATTTTCCTTGCTTTAATTAAATCTTTTAAAAATATGTAAAAGTCTACATTTACTAAAACCAAGACTAAACTAAATGCAAAATTAACAGGTATAAATAATAGCATTAACATTAACCTTGTATATAGACTTAAATCTTGATTGAATAAAATACTAATATAAGCATAATTGATGATAATGAATGTTATTAATACATACCCTAATAAACTAAATACATATAGGATTGAACCAAATAATTGTTTTGTTTTTGCAACATTATATCCTAAAACATATACAGGAAGTAAAAGCACGTAAGTAATGAAAACTCCACCATAAATAAATAAACTATATTCATAAAAAATCAATGATAACCAAGTAACTACATTATCATAGATAATGTCAATCCATGGAATTGAAAAAAACACACGATTAATAATGAAGATTATCGCCAAAAATGCACTTAAGAGTAAGAAAGTAAATGAAATAATGAATCCTTTTTTCATTTTGACAAAATATTTACTATTATTATTATTAAAAAATTTTTATAGCTTTACAGAATATTAAAATATCATATTATTAATACTAATATAATTTTTTCTAAAAAACCAACAAATTAAATTTATATGAAGAAGTTTAATTGATAGTACATTAAATTGAGTATGATGAATCAGAATCCTAAAATATCAGTAATTATCCCAACATACAACGAAGAGAATAATATAAAAGAAACTTTAATAGCAGTTAAAAACCAATTATGTGATTTTACCTATGAAATCATCGTAGTGGATGGACAAAGTAAAGATGAAACGGTTTCTATAGCAAAACAATATGCCAGAGTGTATATTTCACCACAAAAAGGTAAAGTAGCTCAGTTAAATCATGCTACACCAAAGTCTAATGGTGAGTTAATCATATTTTTGGATGCAGATACACTAATAGATCCATTTTTCTTACATAAGATTAACAAAATTTTTAAAAAAAATAAAAATCTTTTTGCATGTAGTGCTAGATTCAAATATTATGATGGAAAGGCTCTTTCAATCAAGTTGGGGTCCATGAGATTTATAATAACAAGTTATTTCTTTTTCAATTTTAATATGCATTTATGGTATTTTTTCAAAACATTTTTTGGATTTCCTGAACTCTCAGGATGCAATATAATTGTAAGAAGAGATATCTTCTTTAAAGCGGGCGGTTTCAAGCAACCCCCAAATTCTTTAGGAATCGATAAAGTATTTTCAGATTCTTTGATTTATCTAAGTAGGAAATTAAAAAGGGGAAAAATAAAAACATTAAATTTTATCTCAGTGTTAACAAGTGGAAGGCATATAACTATGAAACGTAGCATGAACCGTATTAATCAGTACTATTCAAAAAAAGATATTTACCATGATTTAGCAAAACAAATTCAATAGAAAAATTAGAATTTTTTTAAAGATATAATGAGAATTGCGATTACATTTGATGTTGAAAGAGATATCCCTCATAATTTGGATACTTGTTTTGGAATAAAAGACGGATTAATAAAAATTTTAGATTTATTAGATAAATTTCACATTAAAGGTACATTTTTCTGTACGGGTAATATCGCTGAAGATTTTCCAAAGATGATAAGATTAATTGAAGAAAAAGGTCATGAAATAGCATGTCATGGCTTAAATCATGAACGATTTAATAAATTAAATTTAGAAAAATGTTATGAAATAATATATGAAAATAAAGTGATTTTACAAAATCTATGTCAAAATAGTAAGATTATTGGTTTTCGTGCACCTTATTTAAAGCCTCCAAAGTCTATATTTACCGTATTAAAAAATTTAGGATTTGAATACGACTCATCAATAGATTCAAAAGATAAATTGGAATATTTTCAAAAGTTTAATGAAAAGGTTCAAGAATTTTACCCTTCTAAATATAGCATTTATTTTAGAATGCCCTATCCATTTTTAAAAAGAAAATTATTCAAACATGATTTACTTGTTTTATATTTTCACCCATGGGAAGCAATTAATATGAAAAAGGTGTTTATAAAACAAACATCAAGATCGAATGCTATTAAAAATATATTTTTTAGACTGGATCGTTGGTTAAACACGGGAGACTCTTTTTTAAGGAAGTTAAATAATTTTATACAAGATTCTATGGTAAAAAAAGTGGAATTTATTACTTTAAATCAATTAATTGCTTCTTAGTTTTAAGTCCAAAACGAGCTGCTGTTTTTTTTGTAATGGAATGAATATCTGTAATTTCTTGTTCAGAAAATTCTGGGATATAATAATCTGGCTTATGTAAATTATTAACATAATACTCCTTGATTTTTATGAATTTATCAAAAGAAAGTTCACAATGTTCAAGGATTCTATCTATAATTTCTACGGGATTATCACATAACTCATCATAGTTAATGATAAGTGCCGCTTCTTTAAGATTTTTATTGGCTTCAAGGGAATTTGCAGTATAATTATAGATTGAATTCCAATAATGTGCCCAACCTTTCACATGTGTACTTTTAAACTTCCATAATTCACGTATTTTTCGAATTTCCTCTAAATTATTTACATTTATACAGATGCGATTATGACTGAATTCTTGATGTCCTAGAATTTTCATCCAATCATATAAAATTGGAATATTTTGTTCTAATTTATCAAAAAGTCTTTCTTGCTTTTTTAATGAAGCAATATGATTAATTGGATTACGTATAATAATTAAAAATTTAGCAGATGGGAATATACGAAGGATATAATCCATCCTTGTAATGTTATAGTTATTTTTTGCTAAATATCGAGAACTATTTTGACTTAAAATAAGCTTCTTTATATGGTTTAGGTAAAATTCTTCAAATTTTGGATTTATCACTTCTTCACTAAGTATGTCAGAAAATTTCTCTTTTTTAATGTTTTTAAAATATCTTCTCCAAAAAAATTCTTCTACCGCTTCAGGACTATCTTGGGTAACCATTATACCATCCTGATGAATCCTTTCCATTGGTTCTGAATAAATGGGTATTAATTCTGTAAGTTTTTGGATCCAATAAGGTATATAAGGTAAGAGAAGATGTTTATATTGATGGGAAGCTAAATCAGGGTGCTTACTCAACATCTCTAACAAAATTGTAGTTCCAGCACGTGCAAGACCTGTTATATAAATTGGTTTTTCAATTCGTACTTGCTTTATTTCATTTTTTAATGATAAAGTTTCAATTCTCTCAAGCAAGTGTGTATATGGTTTGAAAAATAAGAAGAATTTTAAACTAATATATGCAGCATATCCAGATAAAGGTAAATTAGCATTGCGGTCTTGAAATTTAATTTTTATTCGAAGCATTACAATTAATTTTATCTATATTCAATCAATTTGTATATTAATATATTGAGGAGTGAATTATTCCTTGAGTAAAAATTTACCCGTGAAATGTTTTAATTTTCTTACTTTTATACTTTGAATCATTAAATTTTATATTGTATTTCATATCTCTAATATCTTTAAAGAAATTTAAAAGTTCCTTAATAGCAACATGATTTTTTCTCATGTTTAATAATAATGTTATTCCCTTTCTCTTATATAGTTTTATTATAGTATCTTTCCAACCTCTATGAAAATATCCATAATAATATGCTTTTGATAAGAGTTGTTCTAGTTTCTCTTTTGATAAATATTTTAAACGGTTTACTGCTGTAGTAAAATTATATTCACTCCAATTATTAGAGAGTAAATAATCCTTTTTTATCATCAGCTCTCTGAATTCTGTACCAGGTAAGGGTGTCATGATAGAATATAATGGAAAATCAATTCTTAATTTTTTAACAATTCTTATCATCAAATCTGTATCTTCCTCTTTTTCTTCTATGTTTGAACCTATTAATAAACTTCCAATTATGATAATATTATTATCGTGAAGAATTTTAATTGCTTTAATGATATCTTTAAATTTTACTCTTTTCTGAATTGCATTCAGAGAATTTTGATTAAAAGATTCAATTCCAAGGAAAAATAACCAGAATCCCGCATCTGACATTTTTTTGATGACCTTAGGATTCTTAGTAATTACATCGATACGACTTTGACATATAAAATCTAATTTAATCCCTTCTTTAATTATTAGATCACATATATTTTCAACTCTCTTCATGTTAGCTGTAAAATTATCATCTACAATAAGCACGTTTTGTCTTCTTTTTTGACGAGCAATTAATTTTAATTCTTTAATTACTTTTTTAGTATCCTTTATTCTATAGGTACCTCGATGAAAGAGATGTATGTTACAAAAAGTGCATTTATAAGGGCACCCTCTTGAAGTTTCAATAACATCAATGGGCATTTGAAATATTTGATAATAAGAACCATTATTCCTTAAATGTCTTGCAGGTAATGGTAAAACATTTAAATCCTTGATCAGAGCACGATCTGGATTATTAATAATGTTGTTATTGTTCTTATATGATATTCCTTCAATATCTTCTAGATTCTTATTTTCAATTAATTCTCTGAAAGTAACCTCTCCTTCTCCCCTGACTATAACATCAATATAAGAGAGTTTTAAAACTTCAGAATGAACGAAATTTGGATGCCATCCACCTAATATGGTATGATAACCCCGCAATTTTGATTCTTTTGCTATTTTTAAAGCAAAATCAACCCCTATTGTAAAATTACATGAAATTCCAACAATATTTGGATGAAATTCATCAATTTCCTTTATGATTTCTTCAGGAGTTAGCTTTCTTACTTTCGCATCAATAATCTTCACTTGCGTTAAATCTAAAATATTAGCTGCAATTGATTCTAGTCCTAAAGCGGGAATAGTAAAATTATCCGTGATACTTTTAGTAATAAAATTTGGATTTACTAAAACGACCTTATTAATTTTTTCACTGGTTAATTTCATTTTGATGAACCAATTTTATTATTTTAGATAATTAATATATTTTTAATTTTTTCATCTCCATTTCTCAATGGAAATTACCTTATAACTTTACTAAAATCATTCTCAATTTAATGGTAAGATAAATAAAAATCTGCTAATAATAAAAATAATTAGGTTTTAATTTGGTCAATAAATTCATAAATTTATTAGACATATTATAAAAATTGAATTATTGTGTGATTATTTGAAAACATCATTAATATTTCCAAAACCTCCCGAAAAAGGAACTTTTTGTGGTACAGTTAAAGAAGCTGAGCGATATTATAAAGAAAAGATAGAATTTTATGGATTTCCGCCCATGGGCATCTTATATCTTGCTTCATATTTAAGTGAAAACAATCATGAAGTATCAATTCTCGATCAATTCGCTAGGGGGTATTCTATTGAGAGAACACTTAAATGGATTAAGAATGAAGATCCAGATATTTTAGGATTTTCAACTATAACAACCGCAGGAACGGGTATCACTTCTGCTGAACTCGCGAAAAGAGTCAAGGAAGAAATAAATCCAAATATTAAGATTTTTTTTGGAAATTATCACGCAACTTTTAATGATACCAGAATATTAGAGAAATATCCTTTTATTGATGGTTGTGTAAGAGGAGAAGGTGAAAATACATTATTAGAAATCGTTGAAAATTTAGAGAAAGGGCGAAATTTTGAAGACATAAGGGGGTTAACTTATCGGAATAATGGAAGAATCATTAGGAATGATGATAGACCTCTTATTAAGGATATTGATACCCTTCCATTTCCAAAAAGGGAATTATTAGGAAATGTTGATTATAAAAGCAAAGTTGAAGGGCTTGATATTTCTTTTGGAAAATTCACATCCGCGGCTTCCTCGAGGGGATGTTCATTTAAATGTTCCTTCTGCTCAAGTGCAATGTTTTGGAATAAATGGCGTCATAGATCTCCAGAAAATATTGTTGAAGAACTTTCCCTTCTTCAAGAACAAGGCTATAAGAATTTTATTTGGATAGATGATAATTTTACGATAAATAAAAAGCGCTTATTGAAATTATCCTATTTATTAAGAAAGGAAAAAATTGATTTAAAATTCATGGCTGAGGGGCGAGTAACAGAAAGTTCAAAAGAATTATTAACAGCAATGAAAGCGATGGGCTGTAGAACTTTAAGTTTTGGGGTTGAAAGTGGTTCGCAGAGAGTTTTAGACTGGTATAACAAAAATATTACGCTCAATCAAGTATATGACGCCTTAAAGAATTCAAGAAAGGTTGGAATCGATTTAATTTTAGCAAATTTTATATTAGGTGCACCTATTGAGACAAGGGAAGAAATTATTAAAACAATTGATTTATCACTCAGATTAGATATTGATTTTCCACAATATCACATTTTAGGAATAATTCCGGGTAATTGGATTTGGGATCAAATGGTTAGAGAAAAAAAAATTGATCCAGAGAAATCTTGGGAAGTAGGAACTGCAGTTCTTACAATTCCTTTAAGTGAATTAATGAGTAGGATAAAGCATGCTCATTTAAAATTTATGCAAAGACCACAATTCATTACTCGCCAAATATTTAAAACCTTAAAGAGTAGTTATAGAATAAAAGCGTTTACTCATAACATGAAAAATATCGAAAGATGGGATATTTGGAATAGTTGGAAACCATTCTGGGGATAAAAATAAAAATTATCTCCATTATACATTATCTGGATTCCAAAATGATTTTACTCCATGAAAGTCTTTAAAATTTTTCATATTTTGTGTTAAAATCTTAACTGTTGAAGAAAATCTATAAAAACTCGTGAAGGTATTATAAAATGTTTTTAATAAGAAATTTGGTTGCATAAAAAATTGTTTTAACATTTCAAGAATTAAATTAGATATTATTTCAGTTGGAACGCCATTCGGATCAATATCTGATATGTGGATTCCTTGTTCCCAATGCTTTTCTTCATTCAAAATTTTTTTTTCAACCAATTCATCCCAAATATCAGTTCCTGGCATTGTTCCTAGAATATTATATACCGGGAAATCAATATCTAATTTCTGGGGAAATTTTAAAGTATTATATATTTCTTTGTAAGTTTCACCGGGAGCTCCAACTATAAAGGAAGCTAGTATGAGTGGAATTTTAGCCTTTCGAGCTTTTTTTATAGCAAGTCTAGATTTTTCAGGAGTTATTTCCTTTCTATAATAGTTTAAAATCCTCTGATTTGCACTTTCAACCCCAAAACAAATAATTCTACATTTTGATCTTTGCATTTCTTTAATCATATCATTTGAAATTTGATTAACTCTTCCCTCACAGATCCAATTTATATCAACTTTATTTTTTCGCAATAATTGACATAATTTAATTACTCTCTTCTTTGAAACAGTAAAGTTATCATCTACAAAGTTAATATATTCATAACCTTCACTTTCTAAATATAAGATTTCATCCATTACATTCTCAACAGAACGACGTCTAAACATGACGGAATTTTTACCATGACAGAACCTACATCTATAAGGACACCCACGAGAAGATATTATTGATGTAAATCCCTTCGGTGCAAATTCCAAACCAGCAAAACTCCCAGTATATTCAAGATTTAGGGCTTTTCTATCGGGGAATGGTAATTCATCAAGATTTTTTATTAATTCTCTATTCTCATTTCTTTTAATGATTCCATTCTCTCTATATGTAATTCCTTGAATATCCGTTAATGGAGTATTTTTCTCAAACGCTTTTACTAATTCTAGAAAGGTTATTTCTCCCTCATCCCTAACACATACATCAACATGGGGATATTTATTTAAAATTTTATAATCATTAACAGTTGCATGACGGTTTCCAAATACAATTTTTATATTTGGATTCCATTCCTTTATAACTTTAGAAGTCAATGCAGCACTGATACCAGATCCAGACGCAGTTAAAGTAGAAAATCCTAATATATCTGGATCTCTTTTTTTTATCCAGTTTACCAATTGTTCTAGAGAATATCCAAGTGCTGCTTGATCAATTAAATCAACAGTATAATTTTCATTCTTTAAAATTGCACTCAAATAACATAGTCCTAATGGGGGATAGATATGATCGGCATTTGCTAGAATTCTTCCTTTTTTTATAATGTCCCCTGGCCCAGGATTTACTAATGCTATTTTAATTCCATTCACCATTAATGTTAGAAATCATTACTTATATAATAATTAATAAAGTTATAAGAAATCTAAATCATATCAAGATAGAATTTAAAATTCTTTTTTATCTTTTTAATTTTTTTAAAAATCATAATCTTTAGTTGAAAATTTTCCATACCCGGATAATCTTAAATGTCTTAATCTCATGAGAGTTCTCATTCCAGTATTAATATGTTTAAGAAAATCTAAACCAACTCTACGCTTGTATTGGCTTAAAAGAAAATCAGGAAATGATTTTAATAACCAATTTAATCTTTTAAGTGATATAAATTCTCTATACGTTCGTCTAATAATATCTAATATTACTTTTTTTTCTGATTCTGAATGAGTTAAATCAATAACTCTTGATGTGTTTTCCCATTCTGAATTCTCATTTATTAATCCTTGTTTCACTAAATCATCCCACATGGGGATTCCGGGCCAAGTTTCAACGATATTTAAAAAAAAGAAATCCACACCAGAATTCATTGCAAATTTTGCTGTGTTCCGGCACTCAGAAATCGTTTCATAGGGAGCACCTATCATGAATAAACCTATTATAAAGTCTATCTTAGCATCTTTAGCCATTTTTATTGCTCTCAGTGATTGTTCGGGAGTTATGTTCTTATTATAATATTTTAAAATTCTAGGATTTGCACTCTCAATTCCAAAACTAATTGATTTACACCCAGCTAATGCCATTTGTTGAAAAAATTCCCTTGTAACTTTATCAACCCGCATTTCCACGTGCCAATTTATATCAAGATTTTCTTTTTTTAATAATTTACAGAATTTTAATACATTCTTAAGATTTAATGAGAAATTATCATCAACGAAAGCAATTTCAGAATATCCTTTTGAAGCGAGATATGAGAATTCTTCAACCAATCGTTCAGGAGATTTGCTTCGATAGTGTCTATTTGAGAGAGTAGACACAGCACAATAGGAACAATTAAAAGGACAACCACGAGTAAAAAAGGTAGTAGCTAGTCTCGAATCAATGAAATCAATTCCAGCTAAATTCATTCGATATTGATAATCTATGAGTGAACGATCAGGAAAAGGTAAATCGTCTAAATTTTTTGTTATGGGACAATCGGGATTATGTTTAATTATTCCATTATGATGATAACTTAATCCGAGTATGTCAGATGGTTCTTGATCAAGTTCTTTTTCAAGATAATTGAGTAAATCTGAAAAAATATATTCATTCTCTCCACGAACACAATAATCTACAAGATGGTTATACTTTTTTAAAATCTGGTCAGCACACATAGTAGGGTGATAATGCCCTAATACAATTTTAATAGATGGATTCCATTCTTTTGTCATTTGGGCAATTTTAATAGAGGATAAAAATCCTACCGTCATGGCAGACATTCCAAGAACGTCAGGATCAATTTTCTTGATCCAATCTAGGACTTGGTAATGATTGATTTCTGTTGATGCTTGATCTAATAAGTGAACTTGATGTCCTTGTTTTTTTAATATAGTTCCTAATAAAAGAATTCCTAAAGGAGGCCATTTTTGGCCATAAAACTGCTCATCTTCCCCAATAATAGGACTTGGGTTTATTAACGCGATTTTCAAGTTTTAAAAATCCTCATTTTTTATTATTATATTATAATTTGTTATATAATTAACGCATAAATATTGTCTTTTATTTTTCTATTTCCAATTAGGATGATTTATTTTAAGATATGGTTTTTGAATAATTAATCCTCTTTTTTAAAAATTTGCATAAAATTATTATACTATAATGTAACTTGGTTATTTTAGATAATCAATTAACTATCTTAGTCTTTCAAATTTCTTAAATTGGATAATATTTTACCTATGAAGCAAAACAATATTAAATCTTTATTTTATATAGAAAAAAAAGATTATATGATTAAATTATTAGAAAATTGATGACATAATCATGCTTAAAAGGCTAACAATGAATATACATAAAAGAGCAACTAAAATTCCAGCAATTCCAAAGATCAATCCAACAATTCCCGGTGCTTTACTATCATTTGTAGCTATCCCTACTATACTTAAGATAACACCTACACCAGGGAGAATTAGCCATAGTAAATCTATTATTACGGGATATGCTATTAAATCTTTTAAGAATGGTGCTATCAATAAAGGTCCAATTATGGCAAGAGCAAGTCCAAAGATACTCAATACTAATCCAGTAATACCTGATCCATTTCCCACTTAAATCACTATTTCATCTTTTTTTGTTATTTTTCATTTGAATTTCTTAAAGATAATTGTATAACTATTGTTCTTGTATTATAAAAACCTACCTATTAGAACGTGTTCTATTTGAATATGCATTAATGTATACTACAATCTTGAAAGTTGGTTTAGAAGATAATAAATTACTGAAATTGAATAATTGTTTATTACAAGAATAAATCTGAGTTCTATTATTAAAGAGAAAAAAAAATTAGATAAGATGTTAAAGATAAGGAAAAATTGATGGTAAGATCATTTGTATGAACATATTAATTAATATACTAGCGATAGCTACGACAACTCCGATAAGCCCGAAGACTAAACCAATGATCCCTGGAGCTTTGTTATCATTTGTAGATACACCTATTATAGATAAGATAGTACCGATTCCAGGAAGAACAGGCGTGAAATAAATTGACGTGCTTAAAATATATAAGAAAATTCCAGTAATACCTACGAATAGTGCCATTATTATATACAATAAGGTCATAACGATAGTTACCACAAATCCAATGACACTTAAAACCAATCCTATAATACCAGTTGCGTTTCCCAATTGATTCACCATAAATTTTATCGGATTTTTTTATTAAGGTTTTTCTTAAAAAGATATAAGATTATTACTAATGTACAATAAAAATCTTTCGATGAAGGATGATTTTATAATAATAGTTTTGAGGTAATTAAATCTTAATATCTATTAATTAAATCTATTTTTCTGAAAATATTCAAAAAAAAAAGGTAAAAAAAAGAGGTGTAAATCTTTTAATTATGGATAGTAATAGTATGGCATCATCATCATCATTTGAAAAAATCCAAGTAATAATATACCAACGATAGATAATGCAACTCCGATAAGTCCAAAGACCAAACCAACAATTCCTGGAGCCTTACTGTCATTTGTGGCGATGCCTACTATACTTAAAATAGTTCCAATTGCAGGAAGAACTGGTGTTAAATACATGGCTAGAGCTAAATAATTTGATAGAGTTATACTAAATCCATACGATGGGCCCATTACTATTATTATAAAATTTATTAATGTAAGAACTATTGCAACGGCTACTCCTATGATACTTAAAACCAATCCTGTAATTCCTGTACCATTTCCCATTTAAATCACTAATCTTTCTGTTTTTGGTTTTTTATTTTTCTCTTCTTTATGAAGATAATATGTTTTTTTTTTTATATAATAAAAATCTTTTGATTAGAGTAAAAAATGATAATTTTGGTTAGTATTATACTTCAACAAAACAAATCAAATACCTTGGATCATTCAAATTTCTTGAATTCAATAAATACTTTATCCTTAAAATAATACTGAGTTTTAAGTTAATAAAAAAAAAAATAAGATTATAAGTTTAAATTATTAGAAATATGTTGGCGTAAACATACTTAAAATGTAACTTATAAGGTCACCAAAGACTATGCCAAAAACAGCTACTAAAACCCCGGCAATTCCAAAGATCAATCCAACAATTCCCGGTGCTTTACTATCATTTGTAGCTATCCCTACTATACTTAATATCACACCTATAGCAGGAAGAATTAACCACAGTAGATTTACTATCATTGCATTTCCTATAAAACCTATTAATAATACATTTAAGAATATAGGTGCAATTATGGCAACAACAAGCCCAATGATGCTCAAAATTAATCCAGTAACACCTGATCCATTTCCCATTTAGCTCACCAATTTTTTGGTTTTGGTATTTTTTAAAATATTGATTTATAAAATAGGTAATAATACTTATATCACTCTTCTATATAAACCTTTCTTAAATAGTATTTTAAAGAACAACTATCCTTTAACTGAATTGTAAAATAACATAGCTTTTTTTATTTAAGCAATTTATTTGAATGCATCTTTAAACTGCATCTTATAAAGATGTTTATAGAAACCTCCTTTTTTCACTAACTCCTCATGCGTGCCTTCCTCTACAATTTTTCCTTCATCTAAGACAACTATGCGATCTGAATTGATTATCGTAGATAACCTATGAGCTATCGATATACTCGTTCGATCTTTTAATAAAGTCTCTAAAGCCTGTTGAATTAAAAGTTCAGAATATGGATCTATGCTAGAAGTTGCCTCATCTAAAATGAGGATTGGCGGATCCGCAATCAACGCCCTAGCAAAAGCGATTAATTGTCGTTCTCCTGCCGAAAGTTTACTTCCTCTCTCTCCGACTTCAGTTTCATAACCTTTTTCAAGTTTTACTATGAAATCATGAGCACTTACCTTCTTAGCAACATCTATGATTTCTTCGTCTGTAGCGTCTAATCTCCCATATTTTATATTGTCCTTAATCGTACCTGAAAATAAAAAATTTTCTTGTAGGACAATTCCCATTTTTTCTCTCAAACTTTTGATTTTAACCTTCCTTAAATCAATTCCGTCAATTTCAATTATTCCATTTGATGGATCGTAAAATCTGCTAAGTAATTTAATAAAAGTACTTTTTCCAGCCCCAGTATATCCAACTAATGCTAATCTTTCTTTTTCTTTAATTTTAATATTAACTTGCTTTAAAATCGGGATATTTTCTTCATAATTAAAGTCCACGTTTTTATATTCTATTACACCTTTAATGCTATCTAATTGAATTGATTTTACTATATCTTTAATATTTGTTTCTTCTTCAAGTATCGAGATAATACGAGCACCAGCAGCTATTGAATTTTGAAGAAGTGTAAAAAAACCTAAAAGAGAAAAAAATGGTTCAAAGAATTGGAATACATAAAAAATAAAAGCAACAAGTGAACCTTGTGTCATTAATCCTTCTCTTATTAACAATCCTGCAGCAAAAAATAAAATTCCCAATGTAATAGTAATTGCAAACATTATGATCCCTGGAACGAACGCCATCAATTTTCCTGCTTTTATAGTGGTCTCGCGTTCTAATTCGGTTGAAGATTTAAATTCTAATAGATTTTCCTGTTCTACCGCAAATGATTGGATTATCCTCATTCCCAAGATTGATTCATCTAAATTACTAGTTACAGTAGATACTCGATCTCGTAATTCATTAAAATATTTTCGTGCTTTTTTAAATAAAAATCCCCCAAATATAAGGATCATAGGTGTAATTATAAATGATAATAATGTTAATTGCCAACTAAGAATAAACATTATAAATAAGACACCAAAAATTAAAAAAAAGTTCCCAATTACCACCAGCAAACCTGATTGTATCAATTCTTGAATAGTATTTACGTCATTCGTGAGATAAGATATTTTTTTCCCTGCTGTTTTATCTTTCCCTTCATGATAATCTAGTCCCAATTCTTGAAATTTAAAAAATAATTCCGCCCTTAAATTATACATTGTAATGGTTGCAAGTTTAGATATAATATATCCTTGAGCAATTCTTGTTAAAACCCCTGATATTGTAAATATAAAGAATAATATCCCTAAAAATAAAATAAAATCCAAATTTCCGGTTGTAGAACCATAACTCCCCCCAAGACCCTCATCAATTAATGTTTTGAAGATTAATGGAGTAAACCAGCTAAAAATTATGGTTAATACAATAAATAAAATTAAAGGATAAATTAATTTTCTATTTCCAATATTGACGTATTTATATAACTTTTTTATTACTTGTAAGGGTTTTAAATTATATTTCTCCTCAAGTTCTTTAAATTTTACTTTCTCTATGTCGTCATTCTCCATTTTTAAGCCCTTTCCTCGATTTTTAATGTAGAATATAATTTATAATAAATACCCTTAGTTTGAGCGATTAATTCCTCATGGGTTCCTACTTGAGCAATTTCTCCTTTATTTAACACGACTATTCTATCAGCATTCCTCACGCTGGATAATCGTTGAGTTATTAAAAATGTCGTACTATTTTTAAAAACTTCTTTAAAGTGTTGTTGTATGGCGTATTCAGTATCAACATCTACCGAACTAGTTGCGTCATCTAAAATTAATATTTTAGGTTCAATAGCTAAGGCTCGAGCAATGGCCATTCTTTGCTTTTGCCCACCAGATAAGGTCGTTCCTCTTTCACTTACTTTAGTATCATATCTTTCAGGTAGTTCTGTTTCAATGAAGCCATGAATGTCAGAAGCAATTGCTGCATCTTGAACTTTCCTTAAGCTAAGATCTCTTTTTCCGAATGCGATGTTTTCTCTAATTGTTCGAGAAAATAATAATCTATCCTGTGAAACATGTCCAATTTGACTTCGAAGGGATTTAAATGTAACATCTTTAATATTAATTCCATCAATTAAAATTTCTCCTTTAGTAACGTCATAAAACCTAGGTATTAAGTTTACCAGAGCAGTTTTACCAGAACCAGTTGCTCCAAGGATTGCAATATTTTCTCCTGATTTAATTTTTATATTGATATTCTTTAAAATATAATGTTCATTTTCAGGTTTAAAAGAAAAATATACACTTTTAAATTCAATTTCACCTTTTATTGGGGGTAATTCAATTGCGTCAGGTTTTTCTTCAACAATAATTTTTGAATTTAAAATATTAGCAACCCTATCACAAATTTCACTAATTTGTGGCATGTTACCTGTAAATCTTGTAATCTGGTATAAAGGTTCGACAGAAAAATTCATCAAGAGAATAAACGAAAATAAATTTCCGAAAGTGATAAAATTAGAGAGAACAAAATATCCTCCTAATAATAAAACTATAAGAAAAGCAATATTATCAATTAAGTATATAATTGGATCAAATATAACTTGGAGCTTGATGATATTCATAGAATCATTAAAATATTTATCATTTTCTATAGTAAATTCATTAATTTCATGGTCTTCTCGAGCAAATGATTTAACAACTTGAATTCCTTGAATATTTTCTTGAATTTTATGGGTTAAATCTGCATAAGATTCTCTTGATTTTTTATAAACAGGTCTCATTTTTTTTCTAAATCTAAGGAGTACGAAAAATAAGGGGGGAGACATGATTAAAACAAATATAGCAAGTTGAAAATTGATTATAAAAAGAAAAATAAAACTGAATAAAAAAGTAGTTAATTGTCTCACAAAAAACTGTAAATTATTTCCTAAAAATTCCTTTAAATTATTTACATCACTAGTAGTACGTGAAATTAGCTCTCCAGTTTTATTATCATCAAACCATTTAAAACTCATGATTTGAATAGTTGAGAATAAATCATTCCTGAGATTATTTATTACTTTAGCTCCAATTACCCTGTTTATATATATTCGCACTCCAAATATAATTCCAACAAAAATTTGAGTTATTAGTGCCATGATATAAATTGAAAATACATCAGTTATTAATTTAGAAGGATCAATTAAAATATCCATGACTGGCCCTAAAAATAACGGTAATGTTAAGAAAAGAATGGATTGAACAATGCCAAATATTAAAATGAGGGAAAAAGATTTTTTATAATCCCAAAGATATGTCAAAATTTGCCTGAGGCTAGATTTATACTTTGTATTGAGAAAGTGTTCTCTTCTTTCTAAAAACTTATCATTAGCTTCTTTCTCCATTATTAATAATTAAAAATATAAGAAAAAAAAATAAACTTATTATTAACTTTTTAAAAGCTTTTAGTTAGATTTTTAATCCTATCCGAATTTTAATTAGTAATTCCTGTAAAACGAAATTTTAAAGAAAAATGCATTTTAGTCTACAAAATGGATTTCAGTATGTTAAAAATTTCATTTTAAACAATTTTACCAATATTAAGGTTCCATATTCTGCACAAATTGAACTAACATTACGATGTAATGGACGATGTTCATTCTGTTCGATTCATCGCTTACCAAAGTCATTCACCCAAGAAAATAACGAGATATCCACTAAAGAAGTCAAAAAAATAATTTCTGAAATATCAGATATGGGCATTCTTGCATTATCCTTTACAGGTGGAGAACCAACTTTAAGAAAGGATTTACCAGAATTAATTTACCATGCTGGTATTAAACATGATTTCATTACAGGAGTTGCAACTAATGGATATCTCCTGCCAAAATTATTCAAAGAATATGATTTAGAGGGATTAGATTACATTTTAATGTCTTTAGATTACCCTTCTGCACCTTTGCATGATAAAATGCGAGGTTTGAAAGTATATGATAAAGTTATTCAATCTATTGAAATGGCTAACAAGAAGGATATTAAAGTCATTATTAGTACCGTTGTCATGAAAGATAATCTGAAATATCTCCATGAAATCTGTGAATTAGCTTTAAATTTAAATTGTTCTATTGAAATGTATCCTTGCGAAGATATTATACGTGATTTTCCAGATAAAAGCTATCAAGTTGAAAATCTAGATGAAATCATTCCAGATATCTCTAAATGGGCAAATATTATACGATCGTTAAGAAAAATGTATAAAAACATTTTAACAGACCCATTAAGTGTTGAAGTAATAGAAAAAGGTGGATTTGGAGGAATGCCTAAACATCATCAAAGTCTTTTAAGATGTCATGTCGCTGAAGCTTATTTGTTTGTAAGATACGATGGTCTTATTGATTATCCATGCAAAATTCATCCAATAATTAGTCTGGATGCGCTAAAATACCCCATTTTTAAGATATATAATTCCAAAGAAGTGCGAGAAATAATGAAAAAACATGATGGATACGACTTTTGCAATAGATGTAGATTAGGATGTGCCATTACATCATCAATGCCTGCAAGATGGAAAACGGTATATGCAAAATATATAAAAGGATTCTTAGATGGAAATTTAAGTTAAAATTTTTGAAAGAATTTAGAAAAAATTTAATTACTACAAAGATTTTCCTTTAATAGTTGAATTATTATGTCAGATGAATTAATAGTAACACTTTTAATACTAGTAATAACCATTGCGATGATGATCGTAAGCATGGTTTTTAATAAATTTTGGGGCGTAAAAAGAGAATTTTTAGTTGAATTAAGAGAAAAATTCTCTAATCTCCAAGAACGCATGAATAATGCTCAAATTTTGGGCGATGTACGCCAGATGAGGCAATTGCAGTTAGAAGCAAATCAAATATTAAAATCTATGATGTATAAACAATATTTACCATTATGTTTAAGATGTTCACTTTTCCTTATAGTATTTGCAATACTTAGTTTTATTTTTTCTGGTTATGAATGGGGCCTCCTGCCTTTTAATATTCCTTTACTTGGTAGTGGATGGTTTGCTTTATACTTTTTATTTTCACTTGGATTTAGTTTACTAATTTTTGGAAGTAAATTGCTATATAGAAAAGTTACTGGAAAAGGAAATAAGAAAGGGTCATCATTAAGACAAATAATAAACGAGCTTTCTTTAAAGTCATCAAATACTATGTCTGGTGGGGGGTCATTAACATTTGATGCCTCGGAATTTCAATCTTCACTTCAAAAAGATAATTATCTTCCTAGTAATGAGAATATAGACTCATCTGATGGATGGAAAGATAAAATTCAAGATTAAAGATAAAAGGTTTGATTGATATGGAAAATAATGATAATAATAACAAACAAAAAATAAATCTTTTTAAAGATAAAAAAGTTCAGAAGCAATTTTTACTTTATATCTCATTTGCCATATGCATGATAATCTTAAATTTAATAATCCAATCATTAAATGATATTATTGCTCCAATAATATGTGAAAACTATGGATACGTGCAATTTATTTATATTTTTTATTGTAGTGACACACCTATCGATATGAGTAACTTTATCGGAACGCTCTTAGCTCTTGGTGTTACTGTTATTGTTAAATTCTTATTAGATAAATTATTAGTTTTTAAAACTATGAAAAAAGTTAAAGAAACGTCTAGAGAGTTTACTATATACCTTTTTTTCTCTATATTAGCTTCATTATGGAATATCGGATGCCAATTTATTCTATACCAAATAATTGGAATACCATGGATAATAAGTGCAATTATAGGATTAGGTACGGGATATCTCTTTCGGTTCTTTTTAGATCGTAAATATACATTCAAAAAATTTATAGTCTTTGAAGATTAAATGTATTATTTGGACTATTATATAGACTTTTAAATAAAAAAATTTAATAGATTGAGATGTGATCTTAATTATATGCCCGATGAACATGAAGATGACGATAAATCAATCATTGATGCGCTTTCATCACTAGGTTGGCAAGAAGAGAGTGAAGAAATAGAAACTATTAGTGAAGAAAGCTCAGTAGTAGAGCAATATATTTTTTTAAAGAAACAATATAAAAAATTACAAAAAGATCTATCTGAAAAAGCTAGTCAAGTTGATAATCTAAATAGAGATCTTCAAGAAATCACTAACGAAAAACATGAAGCTATGCGTAGAATTGAAGAACAATCCGTGCAAATTAATAATTTATTCCAAACAATTGAAGATAATAAAGATGAGACAAGTAAAATTGTCGAAGAAAAAAATAAAATAATTGAGGAATTAAGTCAAAATGTTCAAGACTTGACTCAAAATGCTCATGTTCAGGATACCCCGGATGCTTCTGTTGTTGAATTAAAGGAATTACTTAGCGATAAAGATCAAGAAATTGAGCAATTATATTCCCAATTATATGAACAAAAGAAACAATTTGAAGAAACTAACTCTTTACATTCAGAACAGGAACATAAAATGAAAGAATTATCCTTACAGCTTGAACATACCCTTTCACAACAAACTGAATTTTCAAACCAAATAACACTTAAAGATAATAGAATAAAAGAATTAATGGAACAGGTTCAATATCTCGAATCAGATACGATTCAAAAATCTAAATATAATAAACTTGAATTATTGGTTGAAAAAAAGGATGAAATCATTACAGAGAAAGAAAAAAACATTTTTGAATTAAACAATACTCTTAACTCCGCAAATCAAAAAATAAACAATTTACAACAACAAATAGAAACTTTTAATCTTGTTAAAAAAGATTTGGAGATAAAGGAGGGGAAAGTTCAATCATTATTAAATGAATTAGAGCAGTTAAAACATGAAGTAGCTTCAAAGTCAGAAATTATTAAAACGCTTGAGGAAAAATTACGCGAATCACAAGATATAATGACAAAATTTCAAGCAAATTCAGAACTCCTAAATCAAAAAGAGCAAGAATTAGATCAAGTAAAAAAGGATAATCAAGAAATTAAAGATAGATTTTTGGAAACTGAACAAATAGAGGATCGAATTTTATCTGATCTCCAGAAGGTTAAAGACCAAAATCTTATATTAGAATCTAAAATAGAAGAAAAGAATAATGAAATAATTGAGTTAAAGAAAAAAATAAAATTATTACGTAGGGATTTGTTTAAACCTTAAAAATCCAAGATAATAATAGAAATAATTAAAAAAATAGTATAATAAAAATTTAATTCTTAATTCTTATTTTTCACGCCATTCCTGGCCGCATTCTCCACATTTATACTTTTTTCCATACATCCTGGGATAATCCAATATGATATTCCCTTTATCTACGGATTCATGGATCATTGATTTATCTTCCATTCCACATTTAGGACATTTTCGTCTTCCTTCTGATTTTTCAATTGTTAAAATGCCATCTGTAGATCCAGGAATTCCTGGACCTGCTGCTGATGCACTTATTTCCTTTTTCATCTCTTCAGGTGAATAGTCTGTATCTGAAATTTCTACTTTATGTTCTTTTTCAACAGCAGCAGCCACTTTATCTGCTTCTGATTCTGGTTCTAATTCCGAATCTGCTGATAATTGAACTGCATCTGACTCCTTATAAAATTCTCCCTTGTCTAATGCTGCAAAAAATTCCGCATCATCTCCCTCTTCGCAAATCTGTTCGTTTTGTTCTCCCGCTCTATCCGCATCGATTTGTCTTGCCCATTGCCCGGCTTTTACTTTTTCTTTTACATTACAATTCGCACCTTGCCATACATATACATCAGTTCCCATGTCTAATACAAAGCAATCTTCAGAATCTAAAGAATCTTTAGAAAATGGAACTTGTATCATTTTCATGGTATTTATATCTTCAAATTCTTCTGAAGAAACTCTGTATAGAACATTAACGTGTTCTGTAAATCCTGCAAAATCTCCCGTCATGACATCTTTTAACATTGTCTTGGCTATATTCTTTTCAACAATTTTCATTGCTCCCTTAGTAGAAACTAGTTTTAAAAATTCAGGAGTCTCTTGACCTTGATCAACAGTAATAATCTTTGCAGCACCACCACGTTCTTGATCCAATTTACGAGCTTGAGCAGCTCCTCCTGTCTTCTCATCCACGCTACATTTACTTCCAATCCAGATGAAAATAGTATGTTCATCATCAATTAAATATACATCACCCGTGGAAAAGACAAGCTTGTTGATTTCCTTCAGTTCTCCTTGGTCAATTATATAGATTTTCATAAATACACCAATTATATTTTTTTTTTCAAATTAAAAGTTATAAATATTATAAAATAAGGTGTATAAAAATGTTGTTAAAAGATAGATCTAAAACATGATTATTAAAATAAAATAATTTTATGTAAATATATAGTAATCCTAATGTTGATTAAATTTATTGTCCTAAAATATCTTAAATTAACTAAAAGTTCTAACTTGTAATTTAGATGAATCCATTTAAAGAATGAAAATAATTACATTACAATACATTTTTGTCTATGTTAAGTTATTATGAATGAATATATAATATTTAATAAAATTAAATTTGGGTTGGTTGGTTTTATAGGTTATTAAAAATTATGGAATTTATTACAAAAAAGATAATTGCTATTATTGATATATATAAAAAAATCTTCTGATATGAATTATTTTCTTTCTTATATTCTAAGTCAAAATTTTTAATATGGATTAGAACAACTCCTAATATGAATCCTGCAAATGGAGTTAAATGCATTAATTCTCTTTGTATAGATGTTCCAAGTTGCCAAATAAGGTCATACGGTGTTATCAGATACACTAGTATGTATAGTAATAAATGAGAGATCATTAATACAACGAGGAAAAAAAGTTTTTCATAATATATCGTTCTAATATTAATAATTATAACTGTAAAGAATAAGATCAAAAATGGAATCCATAAAAACTGCAATAAAATAAAAGTGATTATATCTATCAATTTATTAATCGTGTTTTGAATTATGAAGATGTTTAAAATATTAGATAGATATGCTGAACCCACATTATTAATAGAAATCAATACTAACCAGGGTACATAAATCATTAATCCTATACCAGCAAAAAGTATAATTAAAATTATCATCTCTTTAAATTTTATTTCTTTTTTTATACAGAATAAGATTTGATATAACACCAAAACGCCTACATTGACTATAAGTAAACCAAATCCTTCATTTTTTGAAAGTGCCATGAATCCCATAAAAATTGAGGAATATATTAAAAATTGTTTTCTTCTTGAGAAAATATATTCACATAAAAAGATCGTACTAATAGTATAGTAAAATGCAACTAATAAATCGCCTCCTACAAAGTGAGATGCTGAGTAAATTTCATAAACCAAAGCAATCATTGATGATATTAACAAGGAATAAGTCCGGTTTAATTTGAAGTGTCTTAAAGAGTAATAAAGGAAAATTATCATGCAAATAAATATTGTTACAAAAAATAATTGGATAAAATGATGGGGTTGGAAAAAAAGCGAATAGAACGAAGTTAGAACTAATGGAACTAAGGGAGGATAATCTGGATGAACAATAGTATAGTTTAAATAATTAAAATTTCCATCATAAAATAGATATCTAGCTTTAGCATCCCATATAACTGCCGAATCCCATATATAAACAGGATAAATTAAACTTGTAGATATTAAATAAAAAATTTCAATTATAATGATTATAATACTAAAATATTCTAATGTATTTAGTTTAAGCTTTGGTTTTCTTATGAGATTTAATATTTCTTTTATATCATTTTTGAATACTTTATAAATTTTAAAATAGATGAATAAAAATGAGGAGATGGCTAAAATGGGTATAAATGATATTCGTGAATGTAATCCAAACAATATGAAAATGAGCATGGAGAAACTCAATAATCCTACTCCTAATCCATAACTTAATGAAAATCTTTTTAGAGGCGTAAATTCCTCGTTATTAGGAAGAAAATATAAAAAACTATACCCAATTAATAAGATAAGAATGTTAGTAATAATTGTTGCACATAATATCCACGATAATATAGAAATTTCCATCATAATGCAGATCTATTTACTCCTAAAATGTAATTATTTGAATCTAATGAAATTTTAGTAAACAGCGTTTCATTTGTTGAAAGATGAAAGGGTATTTCAGAAACAACAATATATTCAATATATGTTACTCCCCCGTTTACATAATCAACATGAGGATTTTTTAAATAATTTAATAATACTTGATCATCTGTCCCATTTTCATATTCAATGGTATATACAATTCGAAAGGGATAAAAAAAAGGTTGAGCAATGATATAAAATCCAAAATCAGTAAATAAAATTGTTGAACCTGAATCTGTTTTTTCTTCAGTAAAACAAAGTAAATCATAATATTCTGGATGCAATACCTGCAATTTATCCCTATCTGACATTCCAATCAAAGAAAAATTTAGAGAACCAAAATAAAAAATTTGAAAACTTGATATCAGAATTGAAATTAATATTAACGTATAAACATAATATGTTTGCTTTTTATTCATCTTTAAAGCCTTATTTAAATTGCACAATTAAAATTGATTATTAAGAAAAAAAAATTAATAATCATTAAGTGCTAATTTAATCCTATTTATAAATTCAGGTATTTGCTTGATATCAATAGAACAATAAGCAATTCTTATTCCATTTATACCATTTTCTAACTTCTGAATGGGAATTACACCTATTTTATATTTTTTTAACAAGTAATCTGCAAATTCTGACGCTTTTATTTTATCCGCATTTAAATTGAGAAAAAGAAAAAATCCACCAGCGTTAGGATCAACAGAGATGTCTTTATTTTCTATTTTTGCAAGTTCTTCATTTATTAATTCATAGCGTTTTTTCAACATTCTTCTTACTTTTTCTCGAGCTTCAATAATTTTGTCCATTCCTTTTTCTGTGAACATTTTTTGTGTGACTGCTTGATAAAAATGATTAGTGTTTGAGATGGAACTTCGTATTAATCCTTCAAGTTTGTTGTTGATTTCATTTTTAAGAATTTCAAGTTCTTCATCAGAATCTACCCATTGACGTTTAAGTCCTAATGTAATGAATCCTACTCGACCACCATATGCAAGTAATTCTTTTGAAATGCCGTCTAATTTCACTGGAATGATATCTCCGTCTAACTCAAATATATCATAAAAAATCGATCGAGCCCATACATTATCATTGTAAATATAGGGTTCATAGGCGTCATCTACGATAATGATAAATGGTAATTTAATCATTTGTTGACTTTCTTTTAACACTTGAATAATCTGAGTGACTTCATCTTTTGTAGGGCAATAACCAGTTGGATTATTAGGAAAATTTAATATAATCACAATTTTTTCTTGTTCTTGAGCAACCTCTTGTATTGAGTCTTTTAAACCTTTAACATTGAAAATACCATCAACAAAGAATTCAAATGATTTAATATTTATTCCAAGGTTTTTAGTAATAATATTGTCATAATTACCCCATCTTTTGTTAACTGAAATGATGAAATCGCCTGGATTGAGAAAAAATTTACATGAATTATAAATTCCATTTGTAATTCCTTGACAAACAATAGGTTTTGTTAGGGATTTTTCAAGCTTTTGAAGTTTTTCATTATCAACTTGCTCATCATAATATGATTTTTTCAAAATCCATTTTATCCAAATTTCTCTAATATCATCAATTCCACCTATTGGAGCATATGGGACAACTGATTTTATATTTAGACTGGAAAATTCTTTGAAATCTTCTAAATAACACGGAACCCAATCGTCTGATCCTCCATCGATGAAATCTTTTTCAAAAGCAAATGCGGAACCGATTGTTCCTATAATCTCTGCTTCTTTTTTCGCCCTTCCTGACCAGTAAAAGATACCATCTGGTAAGAATATTCTTTTTCCTAAGTCTGATAAAGCGTGATATATCGGAGTTTTATTTATTATTTTAAAATCCATTTTCTATTAGTTTTATATTATATTTAATGAAAAAATATACAAAGTGATTAAAAAAGTTTATTATGCTGAACATTAAAAATTATTCTTTCTCTTTTTTTGAACAAAATTATAAGAATTATAAAATTAGTTTTTAACTTTTATTGCAAAAATGAATAGTTTTCATACTTGGAATTATAATGAAATTTTAAAGATAGGTACATTTATTGAATTTATAATTATAAAAAAAAATGAATGTCATGAGTAATAATAATTCAAATAAACCTGAAGAAGAGAAAAAAGAAACTCTTTTTCCAAAAAACTGGAAAGAATTTTCAACAGGAATTCAAGATGGGTTTTATAAATTTCAAAATTCATTACAAGAGCAAGCAAAAATAAATCAAGAAGTTTGGAATAAATCTAAGGAAAAAGCTTCTGAATTATTGAGGAAGTCGAAAGAAAAATTTGATGCACAATTGGTCAAATGGAGTAATGACATGAAAAAAATGCAAGACGAAACAAAAGAACAATGGGACGCTAGAACCAATAAAATTAAACAAGATATTGAACAATTTCAACAAAAATCTCGTGATGAATTTTCAAAAGGAATGAAATCTATTACACGTGGATTTTATAAATGGTATTTTATCTTTTTATTAATGTTGATCCCTATATTAATTATCGTAGTAGTTGTAGTCGTATTAATTTCACAATTGATCCCTTCTTAAAATGAGATTATTGATTTTATTGAATAATTTAAAGAGATAAAAAATATGCGAACTTTTCCTTCAGATAATAAAAAAATTGTTATTAAAATAAGTACTCAATTAATAACTGATGGTGTTGCGGAAATATATTATGATAGAATTAAAACTCTAGTAAAAGAAATTGCTGATTTAATTCATCAAGGTCATTCAATAATTTTAGTTAGTAGTGGCGCTATAGGATGTGGATTAGCGAAACTTGGATTAAATAAACGACCAAAAGACTATAAAAAACTTCAAGCAGTAGCAGCTGTAGGACAAATAATGCTAATGAGCATGTATCAAGAAGAATTCAACAAGTATGGCTTAAATATAGGCCAAATTCTGCTTACTGCAGATGATACTAAAGATGCTACACGGAGAGCAAATGTTAGAAATACATTGGAGGTTCTTTTAGAAAAAGGGATTGTACCGATTATTAACGAAAATGATTCAGTAGCAATTGAAGAACTCCGCCATGGGGATAATGACACTCTTTCAGCACTAGTTTCGATTTTATTGTTTGTAGATCTATTGATAATTCTCACTGATGTGGATGGATTATGTGATAAAAATCCACATCTTTACCCTGATAGTAAGGTTATTTCTCAAGTTAATACAATAGATAAAAAAATTGATAAATTAGTTGAAGATATTGATGGAAAAATAACGTTTGGAGGCATGAAATGTAAAATTAATGCAATTAAGAAATTAGTTCCAATAGGAATTTCCGCAATAATTACTTCTTTTAAAAAGGAAAAACTTCTTGAAAGGTTATTAAAAGGAGAAGAATTAGGGACTTATTTTATTGCTCAAAGATAAACAGAAAAAAAAGTTTTAAGATAAATATTATAAATTTTTATCATCATTGACTTATTTAATTCATCTTAGTATACTATCGGGTAAAAGAAAAATCTTTATTCAAGAGTTTTGTATAATCTTCCAATGTGCTTAAAATCTCTTTTAAAGTTTTATTACTACATTCTCTACCAGATTCAAGAATATAGCTTTTATTTATGTTACCTTCAAAAGTGATTCTAAAGAATACTCTCCTTAAATTAAAATACTGATAAATTCTATTAATAGAAATTTTTTCTATCTCTGCCCAACTTATTCGAAGAATTTCTCGAGTAGGAGCATCAAATTCAATATAATCTTTAGTAATTATGAATCTTCTTTGCTTTGTTGCACCTAGAAATATTCGAAATATTAACAACAATGAAATTATTGCTGCGGCAATACAAAGTCCAATTGATATGATAATTCTTAGATTAGGGTCTACATTTTCGACTGGTTGGATAAATGATGCCACGGGGATACCAATGGCTATTGCCCATATCCAAATCACGCAACAAATTCCAATAGAAAATTGTTTTTTTAAAGTCTCTTCTATTTCTAATTTATTAGGATCTTCCATCATAAATAACTCCTTTATTTAGCTAATAGTTATCTTTTGAACTATATAAACTTTAATACAAAATTGTAAAAAAATTAAATCTGTTGATTTTATTTATATATATTCTTCTTTTTACAGTAGAACTTTCTCAAAAAGAATTATTATTAAAGAAGAAATAGGATTTTTAGTTGTCGCTCAAAGATAAATGAGAGTAAAAAATATGAAATGTCAATTAGAAAAATTTTTCTATTTAAAAAATATATTCTAATACATAATCGTTATAATAATGAATCAAGGCTAATATCAATGTGTTCCTTCCATTTACCATGGATACCTGAGTTTGATTATATTCAAGATAAAATCAAGAAACCAATCAAGATAGGTAGGGCCATTGATTATATTAAAGAAGAAATTTTAAAAAAAGAAATTTTTAAAAATAGCGAGATCTTATTCTGGACTATTTTATCATTAGAACGGTTGAATAAATTAGAATTAATAGAAAATAAAAATCTGATAAAGAAATATATTATTGATCTAAAACATCCTGATGGTGGATATAAATCTTCTCCTGAAGATGATATTGAGCCCGATGTGTGTAGTTCATTTTATTGTATTGCAGTTTTGAAGATATTGGGATTTGAGAATATCATAGAGGAGAAAGACATAAACTTTATTATTAAATCCCAAGGTTTAGCTTCTGGAAGTGATGGGGGATTCATTCATTGCAGATCTCCCTATTGCAGTATAAATTGTGATGGCCGACCATCAATCAAATCTACTTTATATGCGCTTTCTATTTTATCTATAACGAATAACATTGATAAAATTGATAAAATAAGGTTGTTATCATATTTAAGAAAATCCTTTCACGATGATTTAGATTCAATATTTCAAATATTTTGTTTAATCATTTTGAATGAATTGAATACTATAAATATTGAAAAAAAGGCGTCTCGTTGGAAAATTCTCTCCCTAGGTTTTAAAATTAACGAGGGGTACCCCTCGATCGAATATATATATTGGGCTTCGCTCTGTCTTAATTTAATAAATAAACTTGAAGATGTTGAATTTGAAGTTATGATTAATTTCTTTAAAACAATGCAACAAGAAAATGGAGGATTTACAAACCAATATACAAGTATTAGCACAATAGAACCTAGTTTATTAAGTACATGTCAAAGTATACTCTGTTTTTATTTAATTTGGGATGAATTAATCAATATTGTTGAAAAAGACATTATTTTAAGATCACAAGATAATCCTGAAATCTACTTTTTTCCAATTAGTAAAAAATATTCGATTCCATTAAAATTAGTAAAAAAAATAGCAATTTGGTTAATATCTAATAACTGGATTGATGGTAAAATATTAGACAAAGCAGATCTCTATCAAAATTATTTTGACCATCAAAACATAATCCCACAAGAAATCATCAGTAAACTTATGGAACTAATAAAAACTAATATAAAAGACAATGAAATTGATTTGAATGAATTTAGTAAAAATTTCACCTTTTCTAATGCTTTAGAACGAGTAAAATTAGTAATTAATGATTTAATCATCAATCAATTTTTAATGGGTAACATAAAATCTGTGAGAAGAAAATATATACTAGAGGATTATGCAATTCTTGGTGAATATATACAACTCAATACTCCAGTGTTTTATAGAGAAATCCTCAATGAAAAATTAAGAATTAAGGATGCAATATATAAAATTGCTACAATAAGATATAAACTAATAGATTTTATTAATAAAAATTCTCAAGAAGCTCAAATTTTAGCGGAAAAGGAAAAAATTCTTGAAGCTAAGGACAAAGTAAATCAAATTGGAGAATTTATTGGAATTAAAATAAGAAATTTTGAAGGATTACTCAATCAAATTAAATCAAGCCACCATTTCGTAAATTCAAAGTTATTATTAGAAAAATTCGATGAGAATTGGTCAGTTATCGATAAATATATAGAAAAAATACTGTCAGAAGAAAAAGCAAAGCTTGTTGAAATTATCAAACAAAAAGAGAAAGATATCGCACATCGAATGGAAGAAGAAAAAGAAATGGGGATAATAAAGGAATTAAATTTAAATTTAGAAGAAATAGATAAGAAGTTCCATTTTCTACTTAACTTAACTGAACAAAAAGCATCAAAAAAACTTTATAAGACTATTTTTGATTTTGTTGAACAGTCTAATGCAAATATGGAGACCATAATTAAAGAAAAAACACCTGAAATTAAGTTAGACCCATTTAAGACAGAATTTAATAATATAAAACAGTCTTGGGGAGAAAAACAAGAAAATTTGCACGATTTTTTAAAGATTTATCAAAGTGTAATAGATAATGGTCGAGAATTAAAAAATTTCATTAATACAAGGATTTCTAGACTACAGAAATTGATTGAAGAAAAAAGTATCCAAATAATTAAAATGATAAATGAAAATAAACTCCATGAAAGTTCCACGTTATTAGATAATAATATTATTAGTATAAAGGAGTTATTTCAAGAGGAAAACAGAGAATTTTATGATAAAATTAATGAGGTTGAAGAAAAGATAGATATCTTCTCTATATATACAACTGAACTTAAAATATCTTGGGATATTAAATTAAATCAAGAAAAAAAGAACTGGGATGATGTTGCAGGAGAACTTAAGGAAAAAATCTATTCAAGTATGGAAAAATTGAAAAAAGATGAATTAGTACAGAGACTGGTTGAAAATGTTGATGATCTAAAGTGGTTAATGAATAATATGAAATTAACAACTGAGTCATTAATAAAAGCTAAAAACTTAAAGGATGCTCAAAATAAAAGCAAGGATTTAGAAATAGAATTAAATCAAAGATTAGAAAAGTATGATAAAGAATTTAAAGATTATATAAAGATTTCAATTCAAGAATTTAATGAAATTAGTAAAATTGAAAAAGAATTAATTAAAGAATGGGACGCAAGAAAAAAAGAAATTTTTCATTCACTTGAAGAAATTAAATTAGATTTAGCAGAGCATATGGATACTACAGGTTCAGCTGAAAAAAAATCTAAATTACAGGATTTAATTAGAGATGGTCATTCGAAAATCGAAAATGAATTAAATAAATTCGAGTTAAATTATCATGATGTCCTAAAATTTAAAAAAAATATTGATAAATTCGAGCAAAAATTTCATTCAGATGCAGAACACATAAAAGATTATATAAAAACCTTAGATGAAGATATTAAGCAATTCATAAAAACAGAATCCCGCGAATTTAAACATTTTAATGAATTAATTTTAAAAGAATTAGAATTTTGGGATACAACTAAACTATCATTAAAAGATAGTTTAGACTCAATTTATGAAAAAGTAGATGAAAAATTCTTCATCAAGAAAGTTCACTATTACGTAAATGCCTTCAAGGGAAAGAGAATTGATCTGAAATCTTTAAGTGAAATGATGAAGATTAAAACAAAACCATTAAAATTAAAATTAATTGACTTAATTTCAAATTCCAAGTTAATTGGAGAGTTAGATTCGACTAATAATACATTAAGTTTATTGGATGCTCCCTTAGGAGAACAGTACTCCTATAAAAAGAGTTCTACAAAAGAAAAATTAAAAAAAGAAACCGATCCAACGAAACGAGACATTTTAAGTCTACGTTATATTATTGTCGTTCACACTCAAGTAGGTGCAACAATATATAACCGGAAATTAGGAGATTGGCAGATGGAGGCAGATTTAATTGGAGGATTTCTTTCAGCCATACAAGATTTTAGTCTTGAAATAAAAAAGAAACAAATTCCAATAGAAAAGATGGCTTATAAAGAGTTTGAGATAATGTTGGAACAAGGAAATTATGTCCTGATAGCTTTATTTATAGATGGAAAAGGTTCAGATTGGATACGAGAAAAACAGAAATTATTTGTAAAGAAATTTGAAAAATATTATGAGTCAAACTTGAAAAATTGGAGAGGAGAATTAACTCATTTTAGCAATGCGGGTTATTTAGTTGATGAAGTATTTGAATTATATCGTGTGTGATACAATTATAGATTATAAGAAATTTATTTGAATCGTAATATTCGTTTCTGCAAATACCTCCTTAATAGTCCTGCTGATTTTATTCCAATTACCTCCATCCAATCCACTAGCTATTTTGGGCATTGCTAAAAATTGCTCTCCTTCACTAATCATTTGATCTCTCATATTTTTAAGTGTATGAAAAAGTTGTCGATAATAATTTTCTTCATAATCACCTTTAGCTTTTTGCCATACCTTATGTTTTGTAACCAAGTTATAAATTGTATGACCACTCTCTTGATACTTTACTGCTTTTCCAACTTCTAATTTTTGGGAAATCTTTTCTGCCATCTTTGGGTAGAAATTTCGAAAAATCTTCGCTATACCTTTATTCATATTTTTTTCTTTAGTCACATCAGCAGATATGCAATGTGCTAATACCCATTTATTTCTATCAACATCAAATAAATCTCCTTTCATTTCCTGATATTTCATCTTTTAATACTCCTTTTGTATCAAGAAAGATTAATTATTATTGCTAAATTGTTTAGAACTATTAATTTAAATTCTTAAAAAATATTTTATTGAAATTAAAATTAATATTATTAACATATAGATCAAATCATATATTAATAAATTTAGAGCAAGCATAATGGATATTAAATCTGAAATGTTTAAGATTGGAGAAAAAGCATCTCATGCTGCTTTTTTGCTAAAAAATATATCAACTCCTTTAAAAAATAATGCATTGATGCGAATGGCAGATGAGTTAGAGAACCAATCTGAAAAAATTATTAATGAAAATAAAAAAGACTTAGAAAATGCTAAAAAAAATAATTTAGAACAAGCAAAAATTGATCGATTGATATTAAACTCGGAAAAAATACATAAAATTTCTGAAGGATTACGGGAGATTGCATTACTTCAAGATCCAATAAATGAAGTTATATCAATGTGGCGTAGACCTAATGGAATGGACATAGGATTAGTAAGAGTACCTTTAGGTGTAATCGGAATTATTTATGAATCTCGTCCTAATGTTACCGCAGATGCAACAGGATTGTGTCTTAAAGCAGGAAATGCGATCATCCTCCGGGGTGGTAGTGAAGCAATAAATTCTAATATTATTATTGCGGATATCCTAAATCAAGCTGCAGTTAAGGAAGGATTACCCGAAAATTGTGTTCAAATCATTAGAGATACAAATCGAGAATATGTGGGGGAAATGTTGAAACTAAAAGAATATATTGATGTAATTATTCCCAGAGGAGGCGAATCTTTAATAAAAAGAGTGATTGAAAACTCTACCGTGCCTACTATTGAAACGGGTATTGGAATAGTGAGTTTGTTCGTTAATCATGATGCAGATCTAGATATGGCTGATCAAATAATTATTAATTCTAAATGTTCTTATCCTGCTGTATGCAATGCATTAGATAAACTACTCATACATGATAAAATCAAGGATGAATATGTACCTCGTATAGTAAAGCTACTACATGCAAATGGGGTTGAAATTAGAGGTTGTGAGAAAACCCGAGCAATCATCCCTGACATTATTCCAGCTACTGAAGAGGATTGGGGTGCAGAATATTTATCATTGAAAATTTGTATTCGAATTGTTAATGATATTGATGAAGCAATTAAAATAATAACAAAATACGATTCCAAGCATACAGAATCTATACTTACGAACAATTACAAGGATTCAAGGAAATTTTTAAATCAAGTCGATGCTGCTGCTGTTTATGTTAATGCATCCACGCGATTAACTGATGGGGGTGTTTTTGGTTTAGGAGCAGAAATAGGTATCTCAACACAAAAACTACATGCACGAGGTCCAATGGGTATAAAACAACTTACATCAACAAAATATATTATATATGGTAATGGCCAAATAAGAGATTAGATATATTCTATTTATCATTTTTTAAACAAATTTTAGGATGTTATATAAAAAAATACAAAGACCACTTCTATAATAATGATTGAAATTTTTTTCGTTTCTTTTTTAGTTGCTTTAACTGGGGCGTTATCACCTGGCCCCGTTCTAACTTTTACTGTTTATAAATCACTTCAAGGTAAAAAAGGGTACATGGCGGGACTTTTTATATCATTAGGTCATGCTTCATTGGAACTTGGTTTACTTACATTAATACTTTTAGGTGCTTCTGTGATCTTTCAAAATGTAATCATATTAATTATAATAGGCATTGCTGGTGGAATATTATTAATGTTATATGGTATTTTAACGATAAGGAGTGTTTATAAAAGAGAATATGATATTGATTTTTCATTAAAAAACGAGAACATTAAAGGTTTTCAGGGAAATAGCTTTCTCGGCGGGATCGTCACAAGTTTATCTAATCCTTATTGGATAGGTTGGTGGATAACAGTGGGATTAGGGATAATGGTTCAATTTAATCTTTTAACTTTTAAAAATCCTTTAGGAATCATCTTATTTTATTTAGGACATGAACTTGGTGACTTAATATGGTTTGGTCCTATTTCCATTTTTGTTTTTTTAGGAGCAAAATCATTAAATTCAAAAGTTTATAAATATGTATTAATTGGTTGCGGATTATTCATGTTAATTTTTGGAGGAATATTATTGTTCAGAACTATTTTATTTCCTCCAAGCGTATGAAAAGGATATTCTATTTTTTTAATTTTTTATTTCTGTATTACCTGCATATTACAACATAATTTAGTTCATTTTTTTTTTTGAATTTGTAACTGCAAATAATTAAAAAATATTCAGTTCGTATAACATGGAGGATTTCAGATCAGAAACACGGATTTTAGTAAAAAAATTACTAGCTATCTGTCCCCATTGCAAGAAACAGATATATGGAAATGACATAAATCTAGCAAATATCGATAAGACCAAGATTAAAAGTTGGCCTTTACCTTATGTTTATTGCCATTCTCATGAGAATTGGCCAATGCATGCTCTTACTATGTATTTGGATTCAACACTAACTGTTCGTGCAAGGGAAGTTTCCGATTATATAACCATTCAAAAATAATAATTATAACTTCAATTAAATTCTAAAGGTGGTTTGATAAAATGTTGAAAGAAATTGAAGATAGAATTAGTGGTTTAGAACAAGCGACAGAAATCTTGCGAGATCATGTATTTCAACATGGACACCGCATGGAATCTAAACCCCTTGAGTTCATAACTAAACAAATCGATAATTTTAAAAGAGAAATAAAGATAAGAAAAGATTTCCCTATTTTAAAAGATTTATAACTGATATTAATTTTATTAAAAAATTTCTATTTTTCATTCTCCTTCTTGAACATCGAAAAGATCAGAATTAGGATCCAGAAATACATTTTGGCATGTAGGGCATGAATTATATTTTGATAACCAAAATGCAACACATAAATAATGATATGTATTCTCACAAAATGGGCATTTAATGATATTATCCTTGGCAAAATTTATAAATTCATGACACACCGTGCATTTTACAGTCGAATCTACTATTCCTTCCTTAGTTTTTACGCGAATTGTTAAAATTTCTTCAATTTTAGATAATTCTTGACGATATAATTCAGTTATAGTCTCATTTTTTTTAATTGTTGCCTGCAATTCAGAAATCCTTTCTTTAAGTTCTTCAATAGTCATTTTATCTGCTAATACATCTGACAAGGCAAAATTGAGTGGTATCTCATTAATGTCCGTCTTATTATCCGAAATTTCTGTTATTGTATCGAACAATGTTTCTTCTTCTTCTATCAATGTTTTAAAATTCTTAAAAATCTTATTTAACATTAATGAGAGGAGGAAACTTAATTGTTGCCGTTTTTTATGAAAATTATCTTCCCACTGCTTAATAATTTGATACATGTCAATATCTTTTGTTTTAAATGAATCTAATTTCTTAAAAACCTCTTCCTTGATAATGCTAATCTTTTCCTTGTAATCACTCAAAATTTTTCTAATTTGCTTGAGTTGTGGAAATTCTTCTCTTATTATCATAGAAGTTTCGTCTTCATATGTACTTATATATTCATTTAATTCCTTAATTTTTTCTAAAACAAAATTTTGAATATTTTCTCGTAATCTTTCCTTTTTGACCGTCTTTAAATAGAATTCGTACTCATTCTTTCTTCGAGTAATTTCAGAAGTTATGTTGATAATGATTTTATTCAATGATTCAACAATTGAATCATATGGTTTGAGTATATCTTCAAATATTGCGATATTGTTTTCTAAATCTTCCATTATAGATGATAAAATATCAACTTTGGTTGAATATGATTCAATAATGTTCTTAAATTCATCCAGATCACTCACTTCATTTATGATTTTTTGATATTTTTTTTCTAATCCATTAAAATAATATTCCATGATTTTTGGTAAAAAAATACTAATTTTCTGGTTTAGAAGGTCTTCCAAATCTACTTTTTGATGTTCAGGTCCAATATCATGATATTTGTTTAATTCACTGATCTCATTGATGATATCATTTAATTTATCCGCAATCAACTCCTTAATTATAGGTTGGATGAAAATTTTTAATTTATGTCTTATTTCTTTTGTATCAACAATATTTTTGAATTCGTCCTTAATTTCTTTAATATATTTATTTTTATAAATTAAAAATATTAGTTCCATGTAAATTTCAAAATCTTTACTGTATTTTTCAGAAATAAAATCATAAACATCTTTAAAATAAAACGCGTCCAACTCTTGTTTTTTCTTCTTTTTACCTTGAGGTTTATTTAAACTAACAATGTATGTTTTTAAATCCTTGATCTCTTCCCAATATTCGATAACTGCGGGGATATTTGTGATATTGAAAAGTGAATTTTTGATTTGATTAGTTTCAATCCAAATATAGGATTGATTTTCATATTTTTTGTCAGGATTTTGAGTTATATTCTCTATATCTGAAATTAGCGCTTTACATTCTTCAGCTAGATCTTGGACTAAATTTAATAGGGTGTCTAAAAATACATTTTGCTTTATAAGTCTTTTTGTATTTTGAGAGTTCAAGCTTAAATTATGTAAGTTTTTTGAAATTAACTTGAGTTCATTTAAAATATTGGATTTTAAATTATAGTTATTAGTTATATTATTTCTTGATTTAATATCTTCATTTAATATTTGTTCTATAAAATTTTTTATATGAGAAAAATAAAGTGAATAATAATCAAGAACATTCTGATAAGAAAATTTTTCATTCAAATAATCATTTAATTTTTCTTGATCGGCGTTTTCTGCCTTTAAATTTGAAATCTCTCTTTTAATTTCCAATATCTCATCTTTTGAAAAACTATTTATTTCTCTTAATCCAGCGAAATTATTTTTTATTAACTTCAAAGTCAACTACCCTAGAATCTAATCAATCAATTAAGATAAAACGGGATAAAATAAATTTTTTTTCAATTAATTAGAATACTTTTTTAAAAAAGGCTAAAAACTAAAGTTATTCTCCTAATTCTTTAATTTCAATAAATTTTTCCTTTGCACCAGATTTGGTTATCGTTAGAATATCAATTCCATTACCAGACATCGCATCTCGTTTAATAGCACTGCGAATAGTCTTTTCTACGAGTTTTTCTCCTTGAGCAACTGTCATATCCGGTTTATATTCTGCTTCTAAAATTCCAATTGATAATAACATGCCGGTTCCCGCTGTACCATAATCATCAGGAATGAGAGAACCAATTGCATCAAGGGTGTATAATTTTGGGCCATCCTTATCCACTCCTGCAATTACTAAATTAGTATATAGAGGAAACATTTTTCTGGAATATAGATAATTTGAAACCATTTTACCCATGCTTTTAGTAGAAATTTTCGCTCCTGCATCGAGTTCATATAGATTTGCTTGAGCTCGTAGTATTTTTACTAACATTTGAAAATCTCCAATTAAGCCATAGGCGGCCAATCCAATATTCTCAGTTATCTTGAATACTTTTTTAGTAGTTTTACTCGTAACTGTATACCCCCATGTTGCTCTATTATCATTACCAAGTACAACGCCATCTTTACATTTAATCGCAACACCACAAGCTCCTGGAACCATTATTTCTTGAGACATTTTTACATCTATTATGAGTTTGATTTGTATTCTTATTTGAACATTTATTAATACTATAAAATAATGAGAATTAATTAAAATTTTTCTTTCAAAATATAAATTTTAACTTCTTTATTAAAATTTCAATAATCATTTCTTAATAAAATGTTTAATATTTAATTTGGAACTTTGGATTAAAGTACTAACTTACACATTACATTAAGCAAAAAGAAATAGATCTCAATTTATAATTTTTTTATTCAATAATGAGAAATTTCAAATTTGATATGAATTCATCTTAATATCAAGTAATTAATTTTAGAAGTGCTGTTAAATTAGCTATAATCACATAATTAAAATAAAGTTGCACTTGTAATTTCAATAATTACTAGTTAATAATGATCACGAAAAATTTCTTAATTTATTAATAATGCACTAAATTTTTTGATTTAAAATTTTTTAAAATTCTACTCTATCCTAAAAAAATGGTGTCAAATCGCATATTTTCCAATTTATTGATCCCACCATCACATCTCAAAAATAAGTTATTCTTTATTTTTTTCATGATCACCACCTTAATGATTGCAGAAAAAGTGCAATTTACTTCATGTCAAAAAAATATTGTCGTAATTTTTTCAATAAACTTCTTCTATTTTACCACAACCCTACATAACATTTAAATATCTCTTCCGATATATAATAAACTAAGAACGTTATAAAATAAATTGAAAAAAAATAAAAAACTAACATTTTAATTATTTTCAATTAAAAAATGGAGGAATAAAAAAATGGCTAAAAAGAAACATTCTTTTGCGTGGTCACCTATTAGGAGATTAATGAAACAACAAGGAGCAAGCATTGTCGCTCGAAATGCAGTTGATCTTTTAATTGATCATCTTGAAAAGACCGCAACTGGCTTGACTGAACAAGCAAGAGCATTTACCATGCACGCAAACAGAAAGAAAATCACCAAGAATGACCTCTTACTTGCAATCAAATACAAGTAGGAAATATTGTCTAAGTTTAAAACAAAGTTATCATTTTTTTTCTATTTTTATTCTCATTTTTAAAAATCATCTAATTTATTTGATTCAAATGATTAAAAAACACTTTATTCTTTACTAATTATATTTATATAAGTTCCAGAAAATAATAATAATATAAGATAAAATATCAACATGAACATTCCTTTATTATTAATTAATCGATTTCTTTAAATTAAACAAGAAATATTAAATAATGTTTTGTCCAAAATGTGGAATAGGTAATTTAGATTCGGATATTAAGTTTTGTCCAAGTTGTGGTGCTCAAATTTTACCATTTCAAAACCAAGTACCCATTAGTCAATCAAGAATGACACAAACGTCAATACCACAACCTATTGGTACGACGCCAACCAAAATTGTTCCTATTTATCGAGGTCCATCTAAGATAGTAGGTTCACGCTCAAAACAGGCATTAGGTTTCTCACTTTCATCTCTTATTTTCTTAGTTATAGGGCTTATGATAGGTGCTTTAATAGTACATGAATCAATTTTAGTCTTTAGACGTGCTTATTATGAAACACAGTTATATGGTTGGTCCAAATTTAAAGTTGATCCAATTATGGGGATAATTGGCTTGATTCCCGCTGTCGGAATAAATATTTTAGGATTAGTTTTTGCTATCATTGCTCGAATTAATGCTTGTGTAGCTAAATCTGAAATTGACAATACTTCTCGAAAAGCTGGGGCTGTTTTTAGCATTTTAGGTATTATTTTCAATATTATAGCATTAGTAGCAGGTCTTATCATGGGATCTATATTATTAATCTATAATAGTTCAAATTTTCCTCCCTTGTATTTTTAAAAACTATTTAATAATTTTTTTGAAACTCATTTCGAATTACAGCTATTTGAACGTACTTTATTTATTTAATATTATACATTTAAATAGGTTCTTGTAAAATATTATACCAAAAGATAAAAAAAATAATAATAAAATATTATTTATTATTAATTAATAGAGGTTTAAAAACAAAACAAAAGATGATAAAAAATGTATTGTCCAAATTGTGGAGCACCAGATCTAGGACCGGATTCAAACTTTTGTCCTAATTGTGGGACTAAAATTCCAAATATTCAAACAGGTTATGGCACCAGTCCATCAAGTACATATCAAACATTAATACAAAAACCAATTAAGCAACAACTGACTCCAAGCATTTCTCTTTATCGGATAGAACCTACGATAATAGGTCCATACTCGAAAAGAGCTTTAGGATTCTCAATCGTATGTCTATGCTTCTTAATTGCTGGACTTATAGTAGGTGGAGCAACAATTAATGTCATTTCTGATGCCGTTAGACGTTATTCCTATCTATATCCTTCTTCTCCCTTTTACATTACTCCAGCTATAGGATTTGCGGGTTTAGTTCCTGCAGTTGCAATAAATGGTATAGGTTTAATTTTTGCTATTATTGCAAGAGTTTATGCCTCAAAAGCAAAATCTGAAATGGAAAATGCTGCTCGAAAAGTAGGGGGTGTTTTTAGTATTTTAGGGATTGTTTTTAATAGCATAGCTTTGGCAGCAGGTCTTATTATAGGTCCTTTAATCTTAATCAATGCTACGAGGTTATTTTCAACTTACCCATACATGTACTG
>JBHLME010000024.1:0-42656 GCA_048938445.1 Promethearchaeota archaeon
TCAATAAGATATTTATTATTTAACTTCTACAAGATAAACTTAAAATCACTTTATTATAATATTTCTTTATTTTTCAAAAAAAATATTAAGCATTTATCATTTTTTTTTTTTGATATAAATTAATATTTATTAATAGTTTTAAAATTTAAAGAATTTTAAAAAATAAAATAATTAGGATTTTATAAAATAATTAATGGATTCATAAAAATGTCAAGAAATAAAAAATCAAAAATACTTATTCCACAACCTCAAAGTAGGTTTTTAAGAGTTAAATGTTTGAATTGTGGGAATCAACAAATTATATTTGGATGTTCTGCTACTGATGTAGAATGTCTTGTATGTGGGAAAACTTTACTTCAATCTACTGGAGGTAAAGCAAGAATTCTTACTAAGATTTTAGAAGTATTAACTTAAATAAATAATCCAATGTTTTTATGCTATTTAAATGTAAATTTTATTCTATATTTTATAATTTTTATATCTTAGAAACAAATTTTGATAGAATTATAAATTTGAAAATTATATTTTTAAGTCAATTCAAAAAGAAACATTAAAATATAACTTTTTTTATTTAATAAATGCTTTAGATGGATAAAAAATAAGAATTACTTTAGTACTAGTTTTTTTATGACTCCTCAATATTATTCTAAAAAAAAAAAAACAGAAAGATTAAGTTTTACGATAACTCCAGCATTAAAAAATGATCTAAATGATTTTGTTGAAAAAATGAGAAGTCAAGATCCTAATAATGTGGAGTTCAAGAGTATTTCTTCTTTTTGTTATTATTCAATTAAAAATATACTTGATATAAGGAAAAAAGGTATTGAATTAACTTCTATAAATGAATTACCTGATAAAAATACACAAAATTTCTATGAACACATTTCATTTCAAGCAGTTATACCCATATTTGAACTTGGAATGGCTTTAAATAAATATAGTGATGAAAATATCAAATCTCAAAATTTATTATTTAATTTTAGAAAATGGGTACTAAATGATTTAAAAGTAGAGGATAGGAAAAATATTAAAATCTTAATTAGCAGATTAAAAAATTATTTAGTCTCAAACAATTTAACAAGAGAATTAAAATTAGATGTATCAAAATCTTCTAGAGAGAACTACAAAGCTATTATAGAATATATTGGTAACTATAAAAACCTCCATTACAATAATCTTAAGGGTATGGCGGGTATTCTGGGTATACTTGGTTTTAAAATAGAGGATTTTACACTTTCTGATAATGACTTGTATGGTAGGTTTGATTTTATTGAAACCGAGCTATTTAAAAGAAGTGATTCTGCAAAGAAAGAGAGAAAAAAACTATTAGAAGATAATTTAAAATTCCTTATAAATTATCATAGGATTATAAATGATAAAGAACATTATTTATGGATAAAATTAGCTGAAAATAAAGATATTGCAATAAAATTCATTACACCAATAACATATAAAAAATATTTAGATAAAATTATTGACGATATTAATATTTTTGGTGATAAGGAGGATTTCCTTTTAGACTTATTAAAAATTTTTGAATCTTTCCATTGGATTTCTATTGAAGACAGTGACGCGTTATCTTTTAGATTAAAAACTTTTAAATATCCTACTTCTAGTAAAATTGAATCCGCTGAAAATGATTTAAAAAACTACATTAATAAGAATTATAGTGAAGATAAAGAACTGAAAAGATTATTGAATGAAATATTAGATGAAAAACCAAGTATAGAAGAAGAATATATTGTAGAAATAATTGAACAATTTGCTATAATTAGGCGTGAAGATGATATATATTATTTAGAAAAAAAATGATATTATCTTTTTTTATTTATTAATGTTTTTTCTATAATTTTATCCAGATTAGATCTATAAACTTGTGTTATATCAATTGGCATCCTAGTTTTAAATGACTCAAAATTTTTTTTACTTAGTTCTATTAGAACATTGAAAGCAGACTTCAATTTTCTGGAGTTAGTAAATGAATAGAGGTCAAAAATTTTATCTGCTAGATTAGAATAAACATCGATTATCTTTTTTTCACATTCATAATACGCTTTAAATGCATATGGAAGGATGTCAAACCCAAAACCTAAATTTGGATGTTTAAATGGCATATATCCTTCCATATATAAAAATTCTGGGGGTAAATCTTCAATGAGAATTCTATTTTGTTTATTTAATTCTTTATAAATTATGGTTTTCGGTATTGGTTTGAAGGTATTAATAGATATTATATCTGATTTTAAATTGATGTTATTATTGATATCTTCAATAATATTTTGTCTTGTATGTATTGGAAGTCCTATTATACAAGTATGAAAAGTAATGATACCATTTTTATTCAATCTCTCAATTACTTTATCAGCTATATCCTTATTTTTCGCATATCCACCATATAATGTGCTTTCGATTCCATAACTAATTCCAATGAATTTCATTGGGGAATTTTGTTGAATATTTTCAATATTAAATTTATTAATATGTTCTAATGAAGCTAATCCAAAAATAAATATGTTTTTGTCCGTCTCTTTATAGTTTTTAAGAAAATAATCAAATACATCCCTCCATATTTGTTCTGGATAAAAACCATTTGGATCACATAAATAAACAAATATGTCTTTTTTAGAAGTCGAAATGAGTTCTTCAAAAAAACTTATGATTTTTTCTCTGTTTGAAAAAGGAAGATAATTATAAAAGTTAGGAGTTATGCAGAAATTACAATTATGAGGGCATCCTAATTGTGTTACCATATAAGCGGCTTTCATTGAAATTGGGATGGTTGAAACATTTCCAAAGATTTTAGGAATTTTAAAATCTTTTCCAGCTAATAGTTTTAAACCGAACTTCTTACGAATAAAATTAACACCTTCACCTATACATAGATTATTTGGAGGGATTAGTCTTTGTATATGAGAATAGACAGATCCTATTCCACCTACTAATAATTCAATATGAGAAAATTCTTTTTTTATAGTATTGATTATTTCTATTGAATTTTCCATTCCAAAAGCATATGTACTTAGGGCTATATGGGTGATATCACTATTCTTATCTAATATATCATATAATTTCTTTTTAGAACATTCTTCATTAATGACAATATTAGGTATTTCAGGAATATTTTCAGCAATAAAATTTCCTTCAATATTTACATTAGTATTTGTTAAAGCTGGTAATACTTCTTTATTTAAAGGATTTAATTCTTTTCCATATTGATTAAAAGCTTTAATTATTGCTTCTTTATTAATCAAAGGATTATTATCATAACTATCATTATTTAAAACATTTAAAGCAATTCCTTCTGTGGTTATAGAATTTGGGGGATTTGCTTTAACATATAAAATCTTATGATTCATTTTTCTTCATTTTTATTATATTTAATTATTATCTAATTTTTGACATACCTAATAAAATAGCATCTTTTGTAAGAAAATACAATGGTAAATAACCATAAAATTGAAATTTAAGATTTAAAAGGATTTCTTGTAATGATGCATCATCAATATCAACAATGATAGAAAAAGAGGTGATATTTGTAGAATTTTTAAATTTGATCACCATCTCTTTAAGAATTACATCCTTTAATTCTATTGATATATTATCTGAAAACTTTAAATCATACCAAGAATAAGTATAAATATTTTCAGAAAACTCTCCACATAATATATCATCATTGAAGATGTGATATTTTTTTGGAAAATTTCTAGTAACTTGTTCGATTTTTATGTTATAAGAAGAATTATTGATAAAAATACTTATATAGGATTTATTTTCAATAAAATTCCTTGGTAATTTTAAGCGTTTTATCATATCATTTATTACTTTCCATATGATTTTATGAGGATGAATAGTAATTGTAGAATGGTTAAACACAATTTTATTAAAAATTTCAAAATTTTCACCAATATCATAAGGTGGAACTGTACCAACTCTCTTAAATTTGAATTGATTAAGAATTTTTAATATTGGAGTATTTTCAGGATGGACAAATGCAAATATACTTGTGAAATCAGAAGCTCCAAAATCATCTATAACTTTTATCATAGAAGCACTTAGCATCATCATCAATCCTAAATTTCTGTATTCTTCCTTGATCATTGTCAATTTTAAAATAACATGATTGTTTTCTATAAGTGCTGCCATTTGAGCAATTAACTCATCATTTATGAATATACCTTTCCAAGCAGCACCTTTTTCATAATTAATTAATTTTATATAGTATTCAACTACATTTTTATCATAGAACTCTTTTTCTAAGTAATTATCCCCATAAATAGATTTTATTAGATTTATCACATCATTAGAATCCTCTAGTGAAAGTTTCTTAATTACTAAATTTTTTGAAATTTCCTTTTTAGTGATTACTTTTATTGTTTCATCACTTAAATGTTTTCAATTTTGTGTTATATGTTATTTTTGATTTATAAAAGGTTTTTGTTTATCGAATACAAATAATTATATATGGAATTTTGAAATTTCCGATTATCATCATTCTATGTACAAAAAAATACTAAAAATTATTAAAGTATACTTTTTATTTTGTATTAAATCAAATTTATTCTTCTTATTTTTTATATGGCGGATTCTTTATAAAATTATTTAGAAGGTATTTCTGAATTTTTAAAAATTTGGGTATAACTTCAGCGTTTATTTAAATAAATTCAATATTTTTTTTATTTATTTTTTTGTTTCACGAAAAAAATGACCAATTCGATTTAAATATATAATGACTTTTTAGTAGATTAACGAAAAAAAACACTAAATTTATTTATCAAGCGAGGGGATAACGAAAGAATGGTAATGAATATAACCGAGAAAGATATACTTAAATCACAAGATCTTTATCTATGCGAAATATGTAAAAAGCAAATTCCTAAGGGCGAGTTAGCTAAAGCATTTAAGATCACCCATGGGTTTTGGAAAAAGGGTGTATTTATCGAATTTAATTCTCCTATTTTCGTGCATGCAATGTGTTTCAAATGAATTGGAATGCAACTAACTAGGGATATTTTTTCCTATTCGATTCTGATTCTCTCATTTTACACCGAATAGGAAAAATATCTTTTAGGTTAAAATTTTTGGTTCATAACTTGAATAGACTCTCAATATTTGAATTTTATTGTTTTGAAAATTTTAAAAAAGGATTCTTGTTTTAGGATTTAATTCTAATTATCTGATTATGAATTATATTAAAGTTTACTTTTTATTTTGAATTTAAAGATTATCAGTCATCTTATCTATTATTTAATAGATTCTTGATCAGAATTCATATTTAGTATTCTATAGATTCTGAAATTTTGAAAAAATTTTAATGTTTTTATTTAAAAATCTCTACAATTTTACTTTTCTTTTTTTTCCTATAATTAAAAAGTGATCCATTTCATTTAAATAGGAATCTGTTCATCAATTTAACAAGGTCTTTGGGGTATTTATTATAACAAAAATATATGAGGTATTTTTGATAATGCAAGTGATATCAAACAGAATAAATGATCATATTCCTAATTTTGTATGTGAATTATGTGGAGACGAGCTTACAGAAAAGGAAATGAAAGATATTATAATATTTATACACGGAGATATTGAGCATGATGTTAAAGAAAGTAAAGCTTTTAAGGAGAACATGCAAACAATCTATATTCATAAAAGTTGCATGGAATTAATTTTAAACGAAAAATTTCACAGTACATGGAAATTATTTTTCAGTAATTCATTATAAATTAGTCTTTTAAATTAAATTGATATGAGGGTTATTTGTAATAACCCTGAAGTTAAAACATTTTATAATCTTAATTTGCTTAATTTTAACTTAATTTCCATGTGAGAAATATAATTATTTCCTTATTTATTGAATAATGAAGAGGTATACTTTATAAAAGTAATTTTATGCTTATAAATTAAATTAACTCCTCAAAAACATTCTTAATATGAATTATATTGGTTTTTAATCATTATTTGCTAAATCTAGCGCTAAATTTTAATAATTTAATGTAATCTAATTAGATTTTCATAATATTTATATTAAAATATCAACAAAAAATGATTAAATTAATTTAAATGAATGATTTTTCTTCGATTATGTAAGAACTTAGGGATATCTATTGTATATTAGCAACAAATAAAGGAGTAATTTTTTAAATTTAAAAATGATCTCAAGTAATTTACATGAAGAGATCCCCCATTTTGTATGTGAAATATGTGGGACTAAGCTAGACTGTAATAAAATGAATGATCTCTTCATTTTTGCTCGTGGAAACATTGGAAATGACCTGCGACAAAATATGGCTTTTAATGAACTCACGCAAAGGATATATATTCATAAACAATGCATGAAAATACTTATAAACAAAAAATTTAGTAATATACTGCAAGATTCTTATAGTAATTTGCTATGATTTGAAAATTTATAGGCTAAAAAGTAATATTGTTGTTTTTAGAAAGCTGATTAATTGAAGTAATTTCAATTAATTTAAAAGTTTAGAAATAAATAAAGCTTGTAAAGTTAAATGTGACTCTCAACATATCTTTATTTCTTCTCTTGGGACATGCATGAGCATTTTTCTTGGATCTCCTTGGGTGAACATGTCTTTTAATTCTTTAATGACAACACTAAAATTTGCTTTATTTAAGTTTCTTTCTGGTCTATGTTCGTCCCTATTAATTTTTTCTATTGGTTGAGCCTTGTGAACGATAATGTTATTTTGAGATTGTCTTAATTGCCGTTTTATCATGTTGATTTCACATTTAAGGAAATCAATCTCACTTGTTATTTTTGTTTCTTGAGTTTTTTCTTGTAATTGAGTGATCTTAAAGCATTTAGGACCATAGCCTCTCTTAATGCTTTCTTGGCTTCTTAAAGCCCTACCACATCTTTTACAATTTGTTTTTTCCATGATAAATTATTAAATTGATTTCAAATCTTTATTATCCCTAATAATAATAAGTTTTATAATCAATATAAATGATGTAGTTTTTATAAATCAAGATTCTAGATTTTTTTTTTAAAAAAAATTGTACAAAACATCTTGGCTTCAAAACTATGCACTTCGTGAAACCGTTCTTTCACGAATATATCCACATTTCTCAATATTATGAGGGTATTACAGGGATAATACAAGATTTAACTCATATTAATAAATAAAAAAAAAATAGAAAATTCTTTTAAACCTTTCTCTATTTTATTCTTTGCTTAAATTTACCGCTCAAAAACACTGCTAACTTGTCCAATTTACTTGAACTTGCAGAAATTTCTTCCATTGAACTCGATTGTTCTTCAGCAGATGTAGTGATTCCCATGAGATCATCAAAAAGTTCTTCTATTTCATATATGATTTCACCAATTTTTACGCTAGAATTTTCAATAGAATTCTTGGACTCTATAGCTAATTTTCTTACTTCGTCAGCTACAGCGGCAAATCCACGACCATACTCACCTGCCCTACTTGCTTCAATATTAGCATTAATGGCAAGAAGGTTGGTTTGATCAGATATTCTAGTAATGACTTCTAAAATTTTTTTAATATATGTTGAAGATTCTCTAATATGCCTACTTTTTTCAAGAATATTTTGAACAGTTGAACTAATTTCTTCCGATGCTGAAGATACCTCTTCTGAACTCGAAGCTAATTCCGTTGCCATGGTGGATACTTCCGAAGCGGTACTTGAATACTTTCTAATTATTCTTATAATATAAAATTCCACAAAAAGTATCATGCCCATAATAGAAGGATATATGATGAGTAGCCCCCCTAAATTCTCTAATTTATATGGTAAGAACGCTACTTGAATTAAAACACCCAAAACCATTGTAATTACTAATAATGTAACTAGTATTAAAACTTTAATCTCTAAAGATTTATAGGATAATCGATATATTATAATAAAAAATAATGCAAATAAAAGAAGTATTAACGGGGCGGCAATCATATCCATAAGGAAACTATTAAATAAATCTTGATACAACGTTTTTATATCACATATAATAAATTTTTTTTTTTAATTTAAACAAAAGTTTAAATATTTAAATCTTTCTTAAAGGAAAATTATTTAAAAAAAATATGAGTATTAATTAATTAAATTTTTTTTTATCTAAGTGTGTAGAGAATCCTATATTTTATTTAATTTTTATAAAAATCATATATATTTAATGTCATCAATTGAATATGATTTGATTTTATAGAAATTATAAAAAAAATAAACTAGGTTTAATAATTATTACTTTCAGGATATTTGTTATATTGAATTAATAAGTATTAATTTACTCTTATTTTGAAATTATTTATACTATAAATCAATTATTTAGCAATGTAAGGTAAAATTAAATATATTTTTGATTCAAAAAATCCTATGAATCTTAGTGCCATATATTTCCACATTTGCCACACTTGCATTTCTTACCATACATGCGAGGGTAATCCATTATAATATTTTTTTTATCTATTGATTCATAAATCATATTTTGATCATCATTACCACATTTGGGACATTTTCTTCGGCACGATGTGTCTTGTTCATCAACTTTTTTTTTTATTTTACTTTGTTTAATTTCAGATTCATTAAATTTTTCGTTTTTTTGCTTAAATTGATTCTGTAATTCATTGATTCTCTCTTCTTTATTAGCAAGTTCTTCCCGAAGGATGTTTATTTCCTCCATGAGAGGCTTTGTCATTGCCATTACTTGTTCTTTTGAAAATAAATTTCCTTCACCAAATTCTTGAATTTCTTGATGCCTGATATGTAAGTCCTTATCAATATAAAGAATTGCTAATACCTCTTTGACCTCACTTCCATTAATGATTGTATCGTGAAGAGTAACATAGGGAAAAGGGTATTTACTTCGTCCTTCAGTAATATTTGTATCTAATTCAACTTTATGAGTGGTACCACAATACTTACAGTTATAGTGTCTAACAATAATATTTTTATCAACCATGACCATTCCCTATTAAAAATAGTTATTTTTGGATTTTAATATTCTCTCCAGGTGTTTTTACATTTCGTGCATCTAAAGAAACTCGTAGAAGGCTCATCAGCGCTCCTTGTCTGCTCTTGCCACGCTTCAGCTTCATTATGCTTGCATTTCGGACACTGTCTCATTACTTTAGGATGAACTGAAATCTTATCATTGTCGGATACAACAATTAAATTCTTATCTAAATCTTTTTTCTTTTCTTTTATGCTCTTTTGAATATCATTAGAATTACTTTCTGATTCTTGCTTGTAACCACACCTGCAGGCTAAAAAAGATTTGCCATTAAAAGTCTTTTTTCGTAGTAAGCTTGAGCATTCTGGACAAAATTCAACCATGTTATTCTACATTCTTTACTGATTCAACAGTTCTTTTTTAATTTCATATAATTTTTCATAATAAGTAAAGTTTAGTTTATTCATGTCTTGAATAAATTGAGGTTCAACAGACATGTCTCCAGAAAGTTGAATTACTAAATCTCCAATAACGTTAACAAGATCTTCATTTTTAAAATGAAATTCAAAATCTTTAATACTTACTTTAATTTTGCCTGTAGTATCATCCAAAATGAAATTATCATTTTCGACATGGTCTTTTACATACCCTGTTACTTGGATCCTGACATCATCGTTTTTAATGTCTTTTATCATCCTTTGTTTTGCTGTTTGAATTTCCATTACAATAAACACATTTGATTAAAGCTATACATTAGTAAATTCTTGCTTAATATAAATAATTAATCCATTTTGATAAAAAATGCTATTATTGGTTTAAAGTTCAATACTATCTTATTATTTTTTAGATATCTTATTATTCATCAGTCAATGTTGAAATTAACAATCGGACTATATAAAATTCTTATATCATTCAATTTATTGATAAATCAATAAATATTTAAAAATCAAATTTAAATATTATAATAAAGTGTATATTTGTTATAAGAGTACGAAAATTTTTTACAAATATTATCTTTATATATAATTAGGAGTAAATATTATTTGTCAAAATATAAGGTTTTGAGGGGTAAGGAATGGAAATGTCTTATTTAATAGATAAATCATTAGTATTGGATCCTGAACGAAGAAATCCATTTAGTAAGACTAGAAATATTTTTTGTCGGGGATGCTTAAAACAAATCAAAGAGGAAGATCTAGATAAAGTTTTTAAAATTTCTTTTGGAATGGCGATCGACGACGTGTTTTTCCCTGAGAAAAGAAAATATTATTATCACATAAATTGCATGCAAAAAAAGCGCAAATAAATTCAAATAATTAACGTTTAAATACACGGAATTACATGTTTTAATTGAAAAATTGATTAAATTATTTTGAAAAGTGAAATAATTTGGATAAAGATATAAAAAAAACAGTCATTCTTGACCCTGAAAAAGAAAATCCCTTTACCCCTAAAAAAACTATAAATTGTCGGGCATGTAAGAAACCAATTAGCAAACAAGAATTAAATGATGCCATAAGAGTTAATGCTGGGATGTCCGTCGATGATGCGTTCTTTCCAGAAAAAAGAACATATTATTATCATAAAAATTGTTATAAAGAAACGGAATAATTGGATATTTACTTGCATTAATATTATTATTAATTAAATGATGAATTAACAATAAAAATCTAGAACTCAAATGAAAGGATATGTTAATAAAATTTTTTAAATAATCCACAGATTAGATAATCGAACCAAAAGTTTAAATCTTTATCTTTCGATCTTAACATACTTAAATCCCATGTTCCATCTTCTTTTTGTTGGGAGATGAACCAATCTAAAGCTGCTCTAATTTGTTGTTCCTTTTTTGAAAAACCTAATGAGACTAGGGAATCTAAAGCAGATATTAAATCAGTAAACCAAAATGGGAACGAAAATTTTAACCAATAACTCTTATCCTTCCGATCACTGTACTTATCATTTTGAAAAAAGCGACTCATTAATAACCTGCCAGCATGTTGGGTTTCGTCCCTTTTCTGATAATCGGAGTGTATAGCGAAAGGACGTAAAACCACGCCCGTGATCATGTGAGAAAAAGGTTTTTTTTTGTCCGGAAGTAATGGTTCTGAAAGAGTAAAAGCATCTTCCCATTTAATTTTAAGTGTTCTCAATGCTATTGTCCATCCACCATCATCTTGTCTAATTGATAAAAGCCAATCCAATCCCTTTCTTATTGTTTCATTATCTTCATATCCTGCTTTTATGAGTTGTTCAAGGATCGCGGCAGTATAGTTAGGGGAATATTGAGTTGCATAAATCCCTCTAATATCACCTTCCGAAGTTTGCTTAGATAATAAATATTTAGCGGCTTTTTGTATAGAGAGGTGATTTTTATTGAATCCAAATTTTTCTACAAGTACCCCTAAATTTCTAAAGGTTTCAATTTGGTTATAATCTTCTTGCCAACGTAAATTTTCCTTTACTTTACCGGGATATTTCCAAAATCCCTCCTCTTGTTGCTTTTTAAGAATATCTATAGCGCTTGGTAATTCCCATAGAGATTCAATTGGATTGACCTTTTGTTCTAATAAATCTCTTTTAACAAAATATATTATTGCTTTATTTTTACATGATAAAAGTGGAGGGATGGGATCATGTTTTAATTGTTCTTTCCAAGATTTCATTTAATATCATCCTAAATTTTAAATTTCTTATTTTTTCTTTAAATATTTATACTCTCATATTTTTTAAGTTTAGTTAAAATATTTAGTTCAAAGAAATTAGTGTTATTAAAACACTAATATTAAATTTTAAAATGGAATTATGTCTAAGAATATTATCAGAAATATAAATGAATAAATAAATGAAAAAATCATGACATTCAAGTTAAAGTTAGAAAATAGTCGGATATTAAAGGGCATTATAGAAACATTAGCAAGTATTATCGACGAGACAGAATTTCAAGTTACTCCAAAGGAATTTACAATATCTGCAATGGATCCCTCAAGAATTTGCTTGCTAAAATTGTCAATTAAAAAGGAAAATTTTGACGAGTATGATTGCAGTAAAGAGGCAAAAGTTGGACTCAATTTGGATGATTTAGATAAAATTTTAAAAAGGAGTTCTACGAATGATTCCGTAGAAATTGATTTTAACGAAGCCGATAACAAGATAAAGATTAAGATGAAGCGTGAAGGGGCTGCTCGCATTCGAACGTTTAGTTTAGCGTTATTAGACATCGACATTGAAGAAATCCCCATGGAAAACTTGCTTAATATTGAATATCCTTCCGAATTTGTTATTGACCCAGAATTTCTCGTTGAAGCCATTAAGGATGCTGAAATATATTCAGAAATCTTAAATATCAAGGCAATGGAAGAACAAGGATTGATATTCAGTTCAATTGGTCAAATTGGGGAAATGGAATATGATTTGAGCAAGGATGATTTGATTGAAAGTAATCTCAATGATACTAATAGCGGAGCCTACTCGCTAACCTTTCTAAAGGCAATTTTAAAAATAGCTTCTATAACTGAAAAGTTAAAAATATCCTTAAGAACTGACCATCCCCTCAAGATGATTTTTAATCTCCTCGAAGGCGGTGAATTGAGCTACTTTTTGGCACCTCGTGTTGAAGAAGCTGATTTCGATGAAGATGATATGGATGAATTTTAAGTTTTTTTTCTTGTTTTTTCACTAAACAATATGGCTTTTCAGCGTCTCATAAGCTGAGGGTCCAGCAGAGAACGGACATACTTTAATACATATGCTACATCCTGCTGTTTTCAAAAATTGAGGAAAACATTTTTCTCGGTCTATGCATGTCCTCATAGCTCCAAGACCCTCAACGTTATTGATGTTTATCTTCTTTTCCTCTTGAATAGCTCCAGTTGGACAGTTTTTTTGACAAATTCCGCAATTTTTACACTGTTCCTCTATCCAGATATGGTCCGAGTTTTCTGTTGTCTCAAAAATTTTCTGTTCAATAAAAATAGGTGCTAATCGATGGCGAGGACCACATTCAGGTGTTATTAGCATACCGTGCCTTCCTTGCCATCCCATCCCTGCCTTACCAGCAAGAGGTGGAGTACAAACGAGACCCCCAAGAGGGTGATTAGCTTGACACCGTACCCCTCTTTTTCTTAACCAACGGGCGATCTCACCAACTGCCGCACCTAAAGTCGAATAAACACGCATAACCTCCCTACCAGCGAGAGGTAAAGGAGCCTCATCGATTTTTTCCTTTTTCATTTCTTGAATAAAAACAAGAGCATACTGGAAAAGAACGAATTTATTTTTGAAAATTAACTGAGGCGGTAATTCAGTAAATCCAATTTTAATAATATCCCATTTGTTAGATGCATATTCATTCAGTTCCTTCCATAAACTAGTGTTAACAGTTGGTGTTTTAGTCTCATTATGAATAAAAGTTGATGATTTAATTTTATCCAAATAGGGATTTAAATCTCGAAAACTTCGTTTTCTCCATCTCGTCAATTTAAACATCAGTTTTCCCATAAACATTAAAAAAGAAATTTTTTTACCTTCCCCTGAAAATTGTTTAAATCTTTCTCTTTTAGATATTTTATATCGTCCTAAACTAAATAAGTATTCAAATCCTTCGGTTACTGATGATTCGTGACTAGAAATCACTTGTTTTGGATAGTTTTGGCAGAAATCTAGGAAATTTAATTCATATTTTCCTTGAAAAACAAAACTATTCTTCTTTTCGGACACAATGATAATAAAGAAATTTTGATATTTAATTATTTGCATTTCTGCAAATATTCCAAAAATGCAAAAATATTTAATTCATATAAAGCTTAATTTATTTAATGAGTGGTGAAGAAGAGCAGTTTATAGAGATTTTTACAACTTTTGTTGAACGGTTTACTCAAGGTATGGAAGCATTTGAATATAACGGAAAACAAATTGGAACTGGAATATTTTTACTTAATTATATTGGGAAACACCCCAATTGTTCCATGTCTGAAATTGTTGAATTTTTAAAATTGATTCCCAGTGCTGCCACCAGGAGAATTGATAAATTGGTAAACTTTGGTTTAGTAAACAGAACTAATGATGAAAAAGATCGTCGAATTGTTAATCTAAATTTATCTGAAGAAGGGTTTGAACTATATAAAAATTTTTTTAAACGTCGATTATTTGCTATGGAAATGATGAAAAAAGTGGTCGATCCAAATGATTTGAAGACTTTTTTTAAAATTTTAAAAATGGGACTTGAATTAGATTCAAAAATTAAAGATAAACAGGATTTTTTTAAACTAAAGGAGGAATAATTTCTATTTGTTTAATCTAAAAGAATATATTTAATACAAAATAGAAAATAGTATTCTCCTTATCATTTCACAATTACTTATCTTATTTTGTTTTTTTTAATGCAATTTTTTGGGTATTTCTTATTGAAGATATTTCATAGAGCATCATAGCTGTACGATTTGTATAAAAGAGTGTCAATTCAATAAACTAGGGTATAATTCAACAAAGATGAAAAATCAATAACAATAGTAAATTTGTTTTTTGATGCTTTATAAAGGTATTAAAATATTGTGATTATAGACCCGATCATTTTTAAATCATATTTATAAAGGAAGATTGCTATATAATAATTTAACAAGAAAATATCCATTAATGTTGAAAATCTAATTCAAAAATTTGATTTTAATTAGATAATTTGTCCGATTTTATAAATTTGTCTTTAAAATAATTTTATCAAGAAGAGGGATTCAAGAATTGGACTTAGATAAGTTTGAACGAAATTTAAATAAAATTATTTCTATGATGGAAGATAGAAAAACCCACATAATAATTTTAGATAGGATATATCTTCCTGAGTTAATTGATAGTGAATTATGGAAAATTGATGATAAAAAAGATGGTTTACCTTTAATAGAATTGGATTTTGGGTTATACTTAAGTCAAAAAAGGATTTTAATAGAATATTCAGATTCATTAATTCATTTAATTAGAGTTGATAAGGATATAGAAAATTTAGATCAGTATGAAATTCTGAACATTGTAGCAACGATTAATTTTAAAATTAAAGAAAAGATGGATCTGAATATCATCAAACAAAAAAACAGTGATGCAGAATATAATCCCGAAAGATTTCCCGGATTAGTTATGAGAATATGCAATCCGAAAGCTACTTTTCTCATATTTTCAACGGGAAAGATGGTGGTCACTGGAATTCGCAAAGTTGAAGATATTACACGTGGAGTGGACAAAGTAATAAAAAATATTAAAAAAGCAGGAATAAAAGTCGCAAATCCAGACATTACAATTCATAATTTTGTCTCTAGTGAAAATTTACATATAAATATAGATTTAAACCTAGCCGCTATTGTAATGGAAAACGTCATGTACGAACCTGAAGTATTCCCGGGTTTAATCTACCGAATGCAGGATCCCAAAGTTACTTTTTCAATTTTTTCAACTGGTATGCTTATATGTACAGGTGCTAAGGATGAAAAGATGCTTAGAAAAGCAATATCAAAATTAAAAGATATAATAGCCACATTGGATCTTTTAAAATAAGATTATTATTAAAAGATTAATGTGAATGATGAGGATTGAAAAATATTTTTTATTCTATTATTTTATCAAATTTAATTCAATTATTTTCGGGGATATTCATGTTTTTAGAGAATTTTTCTAAAAATTCATTTACCTCTTTAATCTCTTCATCCTCTACATCTGGACAATATGCTACTACATCCATTTTAGGATTGTAAAATTGAAATTCTCGTCCTTTTTTAGTGAGCTTTACTAGCCAACTTCTCCTATCATCTGGATTTAATTCCCGATGAATGAATCCATTTTTTTCTAATGTATCAACAACACCCGTTATTGTAGATCGTGAAGTACCTGTTATTTTAGAAAGTTGCTTGCTTTGAAGACCGTCCTTTTTCCATAATTCTCGTAAAATGAGAAATTGAGGAGGAGTGATATTTTCTTCCTTTAAAATATGACGCTGTATCGTATCGAACTGCCTGCTTAATTTTTTTACAATGCGAAATAATCGATAACAATTATTTTGAATGAGTTCATTGTTATTTAATTTAGACATGATGGTTAACACGACTATAATATAATTATAAGATTGAATATAGTTGAAAATGAATATAAAGCTAATACTTCTATTAATAATAAGGTCTTCTCTCATATAAAAGTTTTGGTACCAAATAATTCGGGATCGAAATACTTATATATTATGATTAATACTTGATGATTAGGTACCAAACATTTTAATAACAAACTAGTTTGAAATTTAGAATGTCAGAGGTCCTACTATAAAATATTAAAAAATAAAAATTGAGAAGTGAAATGTAAATGGTAGAATGCGATAAGCAAATATCGTCTATAACCGATGAGAATAAAATTGATTTTTTACGAAAAAATTGGTTCTCTCATGACGCTCGATGGCAAATGGAAGTTGTTAAAAATTTTGGATGGGAAGCTGGAAATAAAATCAATCAAGCTGTTATTAAAGATATTGGAAAGGTCATGATGTTCAGGATGATGAAAATACTGGGTATATCAGAAGCAACAAATGTTAATGAATTGAGGAATTTAATATTACCAATTGTCACGCTTAATTTTCCTCCACCTTTAAATGTCTACCAATTAGAACATGTTTCAAGTTCATCACTTTGCATTAAATGCCAGAAATGTTCTACATATGATAATGTTAAAAAAGTAAATGCTACGAAACTATATGAATGTGGTTGCTTTTCATTACGAAAAGGTTTTTTTGAAGCATTAAACCTCACTCTCGAACAAGAACTTGAAAGCTGTCTCATGAACGGGGATAAAGAATGTAAAATAATTCTAAAAATCAAGGAATGGGAAAATTTGAAAGAAGGAGCTACAGAACAAGTACAAAATTCAGAAAAGCAAAAATCTTCAATGATATAACCAATATTAGTTTTTTTAATATCTCTTATTTGATTTATTTTGAAAATTTCCAAGTTTGGAAAACTACAATGTGAATCTATATAAATATCAAAAGTGAATCTTTTTCTTTAATATGGCATTATAGAAGATTTCATTAGATTTACATAAATTATATTTCTAATCTATTACCAATAAACGGAAAAAACATAGCTTTTATAAAGAACAAAAGCATTGGGTGTAATTAATATTAAATAAAAATTCAAAAGTTTTTACTGAATTATACAAAAAAAAAAAAAGGTCAACAAAATGTCAAAAAAAGTAGTAGCTTTAGCTATTTTTCTAGCTGCATTCGGAGGAATAATGATTTCTGGTGGATTTATTGTCAATAATATCATAAGAGATTTAACATACGGATCTATTGATGAAGGTCTTTTAGGAATTAAGGAACAAGGAATTCCAATTGTAGAAGAATCCTTATATCAAATTGGTCCCGCGTCCGCATTAGCCATAATAAAGGAACAAGGAGCAGCTGCTTCAGCACCATTAGCAAATGGAACAATTTGGATGGGGCATGTCTTAACTGTAGAAAAGCTTAGCATGTATGATCCATTACCAGTTTTACCAGCATTGCCAATACAATCACAATATTTCGACGAGGTTGCAGTACCATTATTTGGAGGAGGGGCTGAATTTAATTTCAGTGAAGGAGCATCTTTGTTAGGCTATCCTCCTATTAAAGGAGTTTCAGAGTGGTATCGTTCTGATTTGAATTTTACTAAAGGATTTGAGACATTGGATTTTACTGGTTTAAATAACTTAAAATATGGTGTAAACACCACAGAAATGTGGTGGGGAAAGCGTCTTCCAGGTATATATGAAGATACTTATAGGAGAGTCGGGGATGCTGAATGGCCTCCTAAAAATCCTAAATACAATTTTTCAGTATCAGTAGCAACTGTAGATCTTAATCAAGATAGAGGTTTCGGCGTAATGGAGATTTTAAAATTAATTGAGAGTGCAAATAAAAGCCAACTTGAGGAAATGGCAGGTTTAAATGGATATAATCTTACTAATCCTACAGATAATTTTACGTATAATGGAGAAGAATACAATAAATTGAGGATATTGTACTTTTATCTTACGGAATATTTCTTTATAGAGGCAATAAGCATGATTGTCGCTGATTTTAATGATGAAACTTCAACATTATACGATGAATTTCCTCAATATCAACCAAGAGATTGGAATGGTAATGATTTTTCCTATGATGATATCTTGCTCTATAGTATAATCGAACAATGGGCAAAATGTATCTCATATGACGAAGGAGCGGATTTACACGATTCTGAACCTAAGATCCCCGTTGGAACATATGGATTAGAACCTGGTGGACCTGGAAAAGATTCTGGTATTCCCATGGAAGCCGCTCTCCAACTATGGAATGAAACAAATGAATATTCTATTGCGAATTTTCCAACAGGTATAGAAAAGTGGTATAATGCTTATTTCGATACTGAAACATACAACGAACTGCTAAATGAATTTTCTCAATATCCGGGATTTGATTATGAGAATGACACGTATGGCACCTTTGGATGGGGCTTTAATGAAACGGATATGGACTTAATTCTTGATTGGCTTTGGGGTAATGGAGGCGGATGGGGGAGTGGTTCATTTTCTGAATATTTGCTTCCAATACTCATTGAGGCAAATTATGACAAGAAAATAGAAGAATTTAGTTTCCAAATTTTATTAGAACAATGGGCGAATGGAACGATAATGGGACGTGGATTGTATCCTGGAGGATTTCCACTTCCTCTAGGATTCATGGAAATCTATGGATTTGAAATAGGGTATCAAGGACCGGGCAAAAATATCATTCCAACGAATATGTCATTAGCGTCAGCTTTAGCGTTATGGGATAGCTCAAGTGATTTTTCATTAGTAACAAAAAATGGTTTACAGAAATGGTTTGATGCGATTGGTGGTGATACTAATGCATATGAAGCATTAAAAACAACAAACGATTTAACCGATGCCGCAATGAATCTAATCATGAACTGGATCCCTAACTTTCAGCAGAACGTAATGCCATATCTTGCTCAATACCAAATGGGTTTACCAACAGATTCAATATCCTTAGGGAATATAATTCAAGTTGCGGGTATTGGGATGGGTGCAACGTGTATAGGATTAGCAGCATTAACTATTACAGGTAATATTGTTGCTAAAAGAAAACGGATTGCTTAGAAGCAAGAAAGCACTCCAATTTGAATAAAATTAACTGTAAAAATTAAATTAAAATAAAAAATTACTTTTTTTTATATCTTCATTATTACAACTCCTTGTACCATTTTTTTATAAAAATTATACTAAAATCAATTATTTTTAAAGAAATAATTGAAAATTTTTTATGAAATGAGTAATTTTTATGAATAATTACATTTTTGTGTAATAAAAGTGGGTTTAAATACAATGAAAGAAAGTTCAAAACAAGCACAGATTAATTTAAATTTTCTTGATTTTTCTGTCTTAGATGGTATTATTTTAATGTTATTGTTGCATCATCAAGAACCAATAAAAAGGTATAATTTATTCCTAGAAGTAAACCAATTACTACAACATTCGACATTCAATAAATTTAATAAAGCATTATTGAAAAATATTAATGTAATTATAGAATCTAATAAAAATATTAAATTTAAAGATTCAATTTCCGCTTCCAGTTTTTATAATCGTCTTTTAAAGTTAAATAGTAGATTATTAGTAAAATTAAATAAAAATAAAAATGGGAAAATTCTTACAATCGAAAAAACACCATATACTAGAATTGCAATTAACATGTTGTATCAAAATTATACATCTAACATGCTCTATTCTAAAAAATTTACTCAAAATTCAATTAAACACGTTAACAAAATGATCAACTATAAACTTGAAAAAATATTAATCTGTGGGGTTTTTGATTATCTATATGCAAGCACATGGAATACTGAACTAATGTTTGATTATACTGATTCTGTTTATTTTATAACTGAAAAAGAGAGAGATGACGAGTATTTTAAAGCTATCGGATTTAAGGATATAAAGTTTTCTATAATAGATAATCTCAGAATTGGGGAACCTGATGATATTTTTGATCTTGCACTCGTGCCTAACTATTCTAAAAATCTTAATATTAGAGGGCTCTCATGTAATGATATATTAAGTGAATTAGTAAGAGTGACTAAAAGCGACAAAGCTGTAGTTTTAACATGCTTTTCCGAAATAGAATCTGTTACAAATTATTACGTTAATACGATTTTAACTCAATTAAAAAAGGCTTTATATCCAATGATTTTTACCCCTGGTGAATTAAAACAAGATTTGGAAAAAGCAGGTTTAGTTAAAATAGAAATTGAGAATTATAAAGGAAAATTAATAGGAATAGGTTGGAAATCTTAACTAGTTTTATAAATAAGTTATATTTATGTTGAGAATCGATTTTTACTTTCAATAATAAGATGTTAATCTAACCATAAATATACTTAAATTTTCTAAAAAATAGTTAATTCTAATATGAGATTGAAATTGATGGAATATTATAGTAATTCAGCTTACTCCTATGAATTAAAACATATATATTTCAATTTTTAAATAAAAATGATACTATATTTAGAAAGAGAGGGATGTGAGTATATTGGATATTAGTATAGAACTGATTAATCATTATCCATGGCTTCCTTCTACAAAAGATGTATATTCTGATAAATTACCTGATAATCCAATACAATTCATTCAAAAAATTTTTTCAAATTATCCTATTGAAGAAATTCGAGAAAGGATTTTCAAAATATTTGCTGCTGCTTTTGAAAATAAAGAAGAGATATTGAACTATAAGATTGACGATTTAAACGTGTATTTATATTTAATTTTAAATATACTCTTATCCACCTTGAATGATAATGCTATCGCAAACAGAATCGCTAATTTATATTCAAAAATAAATTATAACGAACTAATGATTGAAAACGATTCTATATTGTATGAAATTTGTAATGATTTGAAATTAAATATATTATATTATCAAGAACCAATTTCTTACGGCATTAACATAACTAAAGATCTACGAGAGGTCCTTAAAACTAAATTTAAGATTCATTTTACAAATTATTTAGATTTAGCCGCTAGTTTGAGAGATGATTATAGAAAACTCATAAATAATCCCCTTTTAGGTGGTTATGTCTTCATTCAAAAAAGAAATTTAATAAGATTATTACAAGAATATGTGAGGAAAAAGTTAATTCCAAAGCAAAAACTTGATAAAGCTTCCATTGAGAAATTAAAAGAAGATTTATTTAAAATTGATGGATTTAAAGAAATTTATGATAAAATATTAAATGATTGGGAGCAAATGAAAGGTGATTTTGAACCAATTGAATTTCATTGGGGTTCTGAAATAGAACTTTCCGAAATTGCTCCGCCTTGTCTAAAACATATATTACAAAAAGCAAGTGAATCTCAAAACCTTATTCATAATGAGCGGCTATTTTTAGTATTTTTATTACACGCATTAAAAATTCCTATAGAAAAAATCGTAGATATTTTCTCAACTTTACCCGATTTCGACAGAGATAAAACGTTATATCAGGTAAATTTTGCCTTAAATAAAAAGTATAGCCCTCATAAGTGTGAAACGTTAAAATCATTAAATCTCTGTATGGCCGAAAAATATAAAGACGAATTGTGCTTAAAAGGATATTTCTCAAAAAAAAAGGAAGAAGAAAAACAAATTTCACATCCACTTACATACATATGGGTCAAACAATATCGCTTATCTAAACATAAGAAATCAGATGAGATGAATAAAGAAAAAGATGAATGAAAATAATTATTTAAAACGACTTTTTCAAAAATATTATAACGAAAAACAAGATTGGATTCCTAAAATAGATTTTTTTGAGAAAAGGGAATTTGGATTCATTCCTTGGGATAAAGAGATAATGATAAGACACGTAGCATTTAATAATTTAGAAGAGTTTAGGAATAAATTGGCTTTAGACAGTCCAAAACACGTCTATTCGAGTGGAACAATATATGAAGAGCCAGATCATTTAAACATGAATGAGAAGGGTTATTTAGGCTGTGATTTGATAATTGATATTGACGTTGATCATTTTTACACTCCTTGTAAAGATGAACATGATATCTGGTATTGTAAGGAATGTGGAAAATCAGGAAAGGGAATGCATGGAAAAACATGTAAGAAATGTGGAAGTAATAAATTTAAAACCTTAGCTTGGATTTGCGATGATTGCTTAGAGATTGCTAAAGCTGCTATAAAGAAACTAATTGAAAATTTTTTAATTCCTGACTTTGGAATAGAAGAATCAGAGTTAAATATTGCATTTTCAGGACATCGTGGATATCACATTAAAATTGAAAATGAAAAGATTCGATTACTTTCAAGTGAAGGAAGAAGAGAAATTGCAGATTACTTATCTGGCAATAATATTTCTTTTGAAGTCCTGGGATTCAGGTCCTTAAATAACAATATTTTTGGCTTGAGAAAACAAAATATTGGTTGGTCTCAAAAAATCATGGAAAAAGTTGAAGAAATATTACATAAATCAAATTTAGAAATTGAACATTTATTAATGAAATTTAACTTTAATAAAAATCAGATACAGAGCTTTAATAACTCAAAAGAATATTTTTTAAAGATTATATCTAATGAGAATGGTCCGAATGTTTGGGCAATTGAAGGATTTGACATTACGAGTTGGCTCAACTTTTTAAATGGAATAGTGGGCGAAATAGGTGTTGAAATTGATGAGCCAGTTACAATTGATATACACAGGCTCATCCGATATCCCGGTACTTTACATGGAAAAACGGGCTTTAAAGTTCAAGAATTGAAATTAGAAGAATTAGATTCCTTTTTTCCATTAGATGAATCAAATAAAAATCTTGATCCAATCGTGTTCTACAGTGAAAAATTAAACCAAAAGCTTGAAGTGGTTGAAAATGCAATACCTGCTTCCAAAATAAAGGGTGAAACATTTGGACCTTACACTCAAGGAGAAAAAATAGAAGTTCCAAACCATATCGCTATATTATATCTGTGTAAGGACCTTGCGAGATTATTATAACTCCTCAATAATAAATTATATAACTGATTCATTTCCTCTTTTAATATATAACATTTATGAAAATTTTTATCCTCATGGACTTAAAAAACGATTATAACAAGCTTTACCATCAATGGCTTAAAGAAAGTCGAGAGCTCGAGTTAACACACTTATCTCAAGCGGATTTTGAATATTATAAAAAATCTGTTGAGTATATCAAAAATTATAAATTAGAAAAGGAAGACGCTATACAAAATGAAGTATTAAAATCATATAAAGAAAATTTTAAGTATCTACTTTCTGATTTTTTAAAGTCGCGGGAAATTAAAATAATTAACGCAGCATTATCTCTTCATGAAATTAAAATAGAAAATGTAACTGAAGCAGAGAAATTATTTTTTCAAAACCTAGTAAGTTCCATTAAGGGATTTAAGAAATTAAAAGAACTTACAATTTATGAGGAATTTGAACCAATAAAGATTGAAGATATTATTGAATTACCAGGAATAGAAAAATCTAACAAGACTTCTAAAACTGTTCAAAAATATGAGACTAGTAATGAAATGGGAACTGAAGATGATAAAATAATTGATGCTATTGACACTACTGAGAGAGATAAAAACATGTACGATCTCACCCTCTTAAGATTTTTAAAAAAAACTCCACCTTTAGTTGGAATAGATTTAAAGAATTATGGTCCTTTTGAGAAAGAAGATATTGCTCTCATTCCATATAAAAACGCAAAAATCCTCCTTTCAGAGAAATTTGCGGAAAAAATAAATTTATCACATTAATTCTTGTTATATTTTTTTTCAAATTCTTCTTTGAAATATTTAAGTCGATATTTTGCATATTTATCTATTAAGGAGAATTTTGGGGGATTTACATTAACTAATTGACCTCCACAATGGCGACATTTCGATTCTGGATTTGCTAATCCATATTTATTACATTCTTTGCATTTTTGAAGGTATTTTGTCATTCATTATCCCACCAAGAAGGATTTATAAACTTAATCACGAATAAATTCAAATTGACCGTCTAATTGGTGTGATTTTGTTTCTATTATTTCAATAACATCGGAAAGAATTGCTTCGGCATCAATATAATCCTTTGAAACTATTTCCAACCTATAATAAGGACTTGCAATATAAGAAATATCTATATTTCTCGTTTCTTTTGGATTTTTTACCACGCTGAGAGCTTCAAGTAAAGTATCTTTAATAAGTTCTATTCCATTTTCATTGATAAATGATAATTTTATTTTTCCAATAATATTTACAGTAGAAATCTCTACATTTTCATCGATAATTCTTAAATATTTTTGTTTAATGTCCTCAGGAATGTCGTTTAACCTGCTAAGAATTTTTTCTCCATTTTCTTTAAGATCATCCAACGCTTCTTGATTACTTCTATACATGTCTAAAATTGGAAAACCAACCTTTTCATATGCCTCATCTAAGGTCATCTTTGTCTCTTCAGAAAGAAATTCTAGTAGTGTTTCAAATTTCATGGCAAATTTCCTCTCTTTTTTAACACTGTCTCTTTGAGCGGAATTCACCCTTCTAAGAGAACAATCCACGTGTCCTTTTTGAGGATCAACTTTCAACACCCTTACTACAATTAATTGATTAATTCTTACAAAATTTCTCATGTTTTTTATCCAGCGACTGGAAACTTCGCTGATATGAATCAATCCTCTTGCACACGGTTCAGAAGGAAGACCTTCATAATCTATCAAATCGACATATACATATTGATTTTGAATCTCAACGACTCGACCCATTACAAAATCTCCTTCCTTTGGAAAGGGTGTTCGGGACTTTACCATGATATTGAAGAGTTTTTCTTTTTTTATTATTGTAATTACTTAGTTAAAAGTTAAATTATATTTTACTTTTACTATGGTATTTTATTTAAACTAAAAAATACTTTTCGGTTTTTTATTAACGATAATATGGAACGAATATGTCTATTTAAATAATTTAATTCTCGTTTTAAGAGAGAAAATCAACACTCTCATTGATTTTTTTACTTATCATTTATAGTATCATGTATTAAAATAAATTCAAGATATTGTTTCATGAAATCTATTGTAAATAAACATGAAGATGGGAATTTAATTGATTCAAAATTAAATAATATTGCATCTTATTCCTATAACTTTAATAAGATTCCGCCAATTATTGGTATTATAACTGCTGACCAATTTGGAAATACGATCATTATTTTTGAGCATGAATCTGAAGAAAAGAAAAATTATGGACCAATCACAACCTATTTAACAGGTGATGATAAAAAATTAATTGAAATAGATTTAATATCAATGTATTTTAGCTCATTTAAAGTTTTTGCTGGTCAGACCAATATTCAAAATTTATCCCACCTTGAAATATATGGTTCTAATATCAAAGTTCAGATATACTTTCTCTTTGAAAAATTTATGGTTATTGTCTTTCTTAATTCTCATGCCCAATTAAACTCTAAAGAAAAAAAGGAAATTATTGAATATCTGAAAGAAAAACTAATAAAACACAAACATGCTTTTGAAAATTTTAATGAACCTAATTCCAGGAAATTGTTAAGGATGTTGGAGCTTAAAGGCAGAAGTTGGCTCAAAAAATTTAATACCAAATACAAAATTGTTCATAATGAAAACTATATAGAAAAAAATGAATTTCTTGATAAAATCATAGAGGAAATAGATCCCATTATCCAAACTGAATTACATGAATACCTTACTGGTATTCCAGATCATATTGTAAATGATATAACTCTTGAAATCAGGAATAAAATTCAAGACAAACTATTCAATCAAATAAATTTGCTATAATAAATTTATATATGAAATTTAAAATAAGAAAACAAATCAATTAAAACAATTCGAGAATATTGAAGAAAAAAAGAAGATATATTATGAATTTAAGTTTTCTTCTAAGAATTTTCGAATTTTTAAAGGAAGTTTTTTCCTTTTTTCAAGGGTCAAGCCTTCTCCACCATGATAGTCTATCTTTTTCCCCAAATAATAAAGATCGTGCTTTTCCTCACAAATCTCATTCCAACCTTCAATTCCAAGCTTTTTTATCATTTCTAAGTTATACATTTTCGAATTATGTGGTGTATACCATTCAAAATTAACTATTGGCTGGATTCTTTCGCATGGATAATCCTCGCATTCATTACAAAAGGTAAGGCCTTTATTGGTGACACACTGGTATGTCTTACAAGTGGGAGCATCTTTAGTTGGTTTTCCTTGTTTATCGCGACAACCTGTACAATTTAACTTTTTTACACCCCAACATCGCTTACAATACACTCCACATGGCGCGTGCCATTTTAACAACTCATTATTCATTGGTATGCATCTATTTTTTCTTATTGGGATTTCAGGTAGTATGAAATTAAGTATTAACAATAATAATTAATGATAAAATAAAAATAAACAGAAAAAATTTGAATGATAAAAATGATACACTATGTCAAATAGCAGAAACAAAAGACTCAATATAAAGTGAAAAACCGATAAATATAAATTGACAAATTTGTATGTGTCTCAAGGAAACATATTATTTTTGGATTTAATAATAAAAAATAATTAAAAACTCGAGGGGATATTTCACAGGTGTTTATGGGAGAAATTCACTTGGATTATGAAAGTTTAGTTAATGAAATGATGACATACGCTCCTGATATATATGCCATGGCAATATTTGAGAATTTAAATGAAATTGTCTTTTCTACTGATAATTGGGACATTTCTGCGGATATTAAGAAAATATGTTTGAGTTGGAACTCCTTGAAAATACCCTTTATGATTATTTCCGGCATAAAATATACGGTTTTAGAATGTGAAATTGATAGCATCGTTGCTACATCCTTACAAGGTGAAGGACATATTGTTGGGGTAAAAGATGAAGAAATCCATATTTTGTCTTATGTAAGACCTGATGGAGATATAAAATCCGCAATCGTGGAACTCTCAAGATTCTTACCTCAAATTAATCCTAAGGAACCATACATGGATCCTGATATCGAATTTAAAACATCATACATTGATCCTAAATTGATAAGCGAAATTAAAGAATTCTTGGAATGGATAAATGATCCTGAAGGGCTTCAAGGATTTATAACATATTACTTTCAAAATAATGATATTGAAATGATAAGTGAGTTATCCAAAATTTATTGTCAATTACTCAAGATTTGTCAAGAATCGTATTAAAAAATTTAATGGTCCGTAGAGATTAAAAAATATATCTCTAATTTATTAATATGATTGTAAATATCAAATAGTTAGGTTAAAATCTTTCCAAAAAAGAATCGGACTTAGATTCATGGTTAATTCTTTAAAGTATTTCTTATTTTAGAGAGTTGATTATTTAATTTATCTAGAGATTTAACTCACCAAGCATACCAAAAGAAAATAAACTTGAATAAAGAAACAGTAGGGATAAAAATATAAGCTTTTCCTCCTCGTTTATAAAAAAAAGGAAAAAAAAAAACTTCACAAAAAAAAGTGAAATAAAATTTCACTTTTGTATCATCCACAATGATGTGTCCCATCATTAGCCCTCTCCTGCGTCAATGTCTTTAATAGTCAACGATGATGCCATACATCATCAGCTATAGAAATCTGGTTGTTGCTCTTCTCTTGCAATCATTTCAAATATAATTCTTAAAGCCGCATGGACTTTCTCTAATGATTGAATTATATCTTCAATGAAATCCAAGAGTTCTGAGATTTCAATACTCAATTTTTTATCAACCCATGAAGTTTTTTTATATTTTTATTCCTACCGTTTTTTTTAAAATCACCCGTTCGATCTGTATTAAAAGTTCTCTAATATTTGTTGTTAAAAGTAACTATTTAAAAGTTTTATTTTAATTCAAATCATCTTATTATGCTTTTGAAAGTTTTTTATTTTTATTTAAAGGATTACGTGATGTATTTATGAAAATCAGAAATCAATAAAATTAAGAAAAAAAAATAGTTTTAAATTATTAAATTTGAACTCATTCTCGAAGTACTCTTCTCTTCCTGATGAAAAAAGTCGCCACCGCGACCACGCCAATACCCAAAGACGCTCCCACGATGATTAATATTGCCTCGAAGAGTCCATCTTGATTTCCGCCGTTATTATCATCATCACCGTCAGCTCCATCAGTTCCCCCGTTATCATCTTTGTCCAATACCTCGGGGTCCACAGCAAGATACATCTCGTAATACCCATCCAAATACCCTGAAGCAGATATGGACATGTTAAGTAAGATTGGATCGTCACCGGGAATGACCGTGATCGGGGATAAGAGGACCCTGTATGAACCTCCTCCAAGATTAATGATGTTGCTCGTTGGTAGTTCATCCCCATCCCACCACACTTGCATCGTTGCGAAACTAATTCCTTGACCGAACGTGTTTTGAACTAAAAATACGATGATAAACTCATCGGTGGAAAAGGATTGGTCTTGGATACCAATATTCAGTGAAGTTTCTGGTGAAGGATCTGGCGGTTCCCCGATAGAAAAAAGAAAATCGCTTTCATCAACCGCTTCTCCTCCAAATCCGTCATTTACGAGTACTTTAATTAAGACGGAATCGGAATATCCTAAACTGCTTACATCCCAGAGGTAGGAAGTATCGGTTATTCCCGTGTCTAAGAGCCACCAACCTACCCCTTCAATGCTATAAGCAAGCGTGTAAGTGAGAGCATCGCCATCAAGATCAAATCCAGACCATTCAATTACTACCGAATCGATGTAGCTCTCATTACCATTGGGAGTATTTAGAATAATACTGGGGATTCGATTAATGACCGTGTAGCTAAACGGATTTCCATTCGGGTCGGTACGATTGGAATATCCTCCCTGGAGATCCCACACTTTCAAGTACCAAACCACTCTTGTACCATGGTCAAAGGCAGGAATCGTGCCTTGCCACGTTCCGGGATTGGTGACTTGCTCTGAAAGAATAGCACTATCCCAATTAGTACCATCATTAGTAGAATAAAGGATTAATGCTGATTGAATTTCTCCTTCATCGAAGATTTCTACTATGATGAGTGGTGAATCATCCTTACATGGTGCTAGTCCATCTTGTGAAGAATCCAAGTCTATATCGGGAAAACTGATAATGGGAGGAAGATAATCATAGGTATTGTGTTCGAGAGGGTAAGATGTTTCGCAAATAAATTCATTGGTCCTAAAGATAAAGGTCCCAAAGGTCTGATCGATGCCCCATTCTTGAACTATTGTATCAGTAGATTCATCATCTTCAATGGTATACCCTACCGAATACTTATCTGAAATTGTTGCTTCTACATACATTTTCGTTTTCATAGTTATACCAAGAGTCGCTTGTAGACCAGGAAGCTTTAATATAGTTTCAGAGGATATTTGTATTTCTACTGAGATAGTTGTTGTAAGTGATTCACTTACTTCATAAGTATATTCATAAGCGGCTCCTCCACTGTCTACTCGAGTATCCATCCATTGAACATCTTGCCACCCGTTATGAACGGGATTTTGCTCTCGCCATTCTTGCGGGGCATTAACATCATTTAGGAATACCTCTCCACCACGAATGATGCCATATAAAAATTCTACATCTTCATATCTATCCGTTCCGTTAAAATAAGCGCGATGATGTCCTTTAAGTTCATATTTTAAAGTCCAAGTTTCCCCCCAATATCGATCTCCATATCCCGGACCGATATAATCTTCATTAGAATCATCAGTACTCGACTTGAGTCCCGTGGTGCGTCTCACCTCATATCTGCGATCAAATCCCGTTTCTGTTGTCATTTCTAGTTTTAATTCTTCAGTAGCACCATACTCTGTTCCACAAAAGGGCTCCTCAACAAAATCACCTATTCTTAGACCAGCTGAAACGCCTGAAGTAATATCAAGCCCGAATGCCATGGAAAGCCCTTCGGACTCCTCGTACCTCGAAAAACTATTATCTCCACTCGGATCATGCAGTATTAAATATAGTTTTTCCCCGATAAATTTCGTGTCCCGCTCAAGCACTTCATCAACATCCATTACAAGCTTGCTAAAAGTAAAGTTACGACTATGACTTACTATAGGAATGGAATTCTCATCCTCATATCCTAAGAGAGTAGCATTTACTGGACCATCAATTTCACTACTATATGGAGATAAGTTGATTAAATTATCCATTGCGCTTCCATAGTTAATCCCATTAATCACTAGTTTGATATCTAATAGAAAATCATATATACACGAGAAGTTAAAAATTGGATCCCCGATAGGAAACATGACGAGAGCATTCTCTTCTGGGGATTCCCATTTTAAATAAGGACCTGCTATGGCCCTAATCTCTTCCGATTCGTTGCTTTCCCCTATGAAATTCTCCGCGGTGATTACGTAATAATAATATTTGTTTATTTCAACGCTATCATCAGTATAATTATTTCCTAATGAGTTTCCTACTAGAATCTTAATTCCCCCAGAATATTCTCCCCTATATATGTTATATTGCGTATTAAGATCAAAATTATCATTTGGAATATCCCAACTTAGATTTATATGATGATATCCAGAATGTCCTTGAACATTGAAAGGTGCGTCGGGAGGTTGGTCAATAAAATTAGGATCGATGATTTCTAGACCCTCACTTCCATCCGCTAAATAAATTAAATCACCTGAGAGAAAGATTCCCCATGCTTGATCCTCATCATTATCCGTATATTCTCCTAATTTTTGAGGTTGTGTTGGATCGAATACATCATAAATCTCTAATCCGTATGAACCTTCAGCAACATAGGCTATTTTGTTGTCCACGACTTTAATACCTGTTACTACTCCATCAACGAAAAATTCATCCAATTTTTGTATTTCATAAGGATAAGATTTATCTGAAATATCTAATATATAACATACATGAAGGCTTCCTAAATAGGCTCTATCTCCTGAAATTTCTATACTCCAATCGCTATAAATAGACCCTTCATATGACCAACGATGTTCAAGGGAGATATTATCTCCCATAAAGAAATTTTCAAAGGCTAAAAGACCATTCTGTTGGTCGACTAAATATGTCCAGTTCCCTGATACCTTTACATCAGTATAAAGTCCAAGGGCAAAAAAAGCCCCTATTCTTTCAGGAGAAGTTGGATCTGTAATATTTACTACAGCAAGTCCAGCATCTCCAACCGATAGGAAAGCGTAATTTCCCGAGATGTCGATGCTCATTGGATAGCCTGGAGAACTCCCCATGTCTGTATAACTGTCATAAAAGCCTATCTTCTCGGGATTGTATGGATCTGAGATATTGATTATCTTTAATCCTAAATCATCACATAAATACGCAAGTTCATCCTTAACATAAATCGCAGTTGCACGCGCCCCATCATAAAATTCACTTATTTTCTGGGGATTTGAAGGATCTGAAACGTCTATGATTTCCAGACCGTCCTCTCCATCTGCCACGTACGCTAAATTATTTGAAACAAATATTTCAAAAGCGTATCCTCCGTCATAGAACTGTGCTATTTCAACTGGGTTACACATATCACTTATTTTCAAATTTTCATTAAAATCATTTAAACTATTAATTTGAGTTTGATCATCAGTCAACTGAATATTGATCATTGGTATGACTGACATCATTACTAAAACTAACAGTATTGATTTTGTTTTTTGTTTAAATCTCATTTTATTCACGTCTTTTTGGTTAAATTTTTATTGGATTGAGGAATAATGAGACATTTTTGTATATAAATCTATTAGGACTGAATTTTTACATTTTAGCCCTGGAATTTAGAGGTCATTTTTAGCATGTTTTTAGTGTGAAAACTACTTTTTTCTTTTACACATTTCATTTGAAGGCAAATTATTATTTATTCATGTATTTCATTTTTTATTCATCGATCTTGAATGACAAAAGAAAATTGGGGGTGCTAAGGCTTGCAGATCCTAATAATATTATCGTTGTTCCCTTCACAAAGTTGAATGAGATTTTTATTGGCCAAATTCTTGAAGTGATAATAAGAAAATTCGAGACAATCCTTTTCAAGTGCGTCCGTATCAAATTCAATGGCACCAATGAATATAATGGTGTCTTTTTTTCCAAGAATTCTTTTCGCTTTAAACTTAAACATTATTTTCATCATGTTTGAATTAGATTGTGTATACTCATTTTTTGATCTATTTTCGACTTTTCTAATTAATAATCAAAAACAAGATAAATATACCTTACTTGGTAATCTACAAAATACCGAAAAAAATATAAAACAGATCTCATTAAACTCCTTATTCATTCAATAAAATTCATATCAATCAACACCTAATTGATTCGATATAATAAGATTAAAGTTAATGTAATTGATTGAAAATAAATAAATATTTAATATAAACAATTGAAAACTAATAAAAATAAAGGAGATTGATGAGTTATGCCTAAAGATAAAGACCATCTAAACCTAGTAATCATTGGCCACATTGATCACGGCAAGTCCACCATGATGGGTTGCATGTTAATCAAGACCGGTGCAGTTACAGATCGAGAAGCACGAGAGCTAGAAAAATTAGCAAAGGAATATGATAGAGAATCATGGTCATATGCATATGTTTTTGATAGATTGAAGGAAGAAAGACAAAGGGGTATTACGATCGACCTTGCCTTTAGAAAATTCGAAACAAAATCAAAATACTTCACGATTATAGATGCTCCTGGACATGCTGACTTCGTCAAGAACATGATTACCGGAGCTTCTCAAGCAGATGCTGCAATTTTAGTAGTCTCTGGAAAGAAAGGAGAAATGGAAGTTGGAATTGCCGCAAATGGACAAACTCGAGAACATGCGTATTTAGCACAAACATTAGGTGTCAAGCAATTAGTTGTTGCTATTAATAAAGCTGATGTGTGGGAGTATAAAGAAGACAGATATAATGAATGCAAGGATGCGGTTTCTGATCTATTAAGAACAATTGGTTTTCCAGTCAAAAAAATTAATTTCGTACCAACCAGCGGTATGACTGGTGAAGGTTTGGTTGAAAAATGTGAAAAAATGCCATGGTATGACGGTCCCACGTTAATTGATGCTATTGACTCATTTGTTATCCCTGAAAAGCCTACTAATAAGCCTCTTAGAGTACCAATTCAAGATGCATATAAAATTAAAGGTACTGGTGTTGTTCCAGTTGGTAGAGTTGAAACTGGTGTATTGAAGAAAGGGGATAAGATTATCATAAAACCAACCGGCTTCCAAGGCGAAATTCGAAGCATTGAAATGCATCATGAAGAGATTCCTGAGGCGCTTCCAGGAGATAATATTGGTTTTAGCATCCGAGGTATCGAAATGAAAGATGTAGGCCGTGGAGATTGCCTGGGTCATCCAAATAATCCTCCTACAGTAATCAATCCAAGTGGAAGTTGGACGGGGCAAGTAATCGTTATTTGGCATCCAACCGCACTAGCACAAGGATACACTCCAGTTGTTCATGCTCACACTGCTCAAATCGCTGCTAAATTTTTAGCCTTAGATAAGAAATTAGATCCAAAAACTGGCGCAGTTATCGAAGATAATCCTAAATTCATAAAGAAAAACGAGACCGCAATCGTTACCTTACAACCTATCAAAAAGATGTGCCTGGAAAAATATACTGAAATTCCAGAAATGGGTAGATTTGCTGTTCGGGATATGGGTCGAACTGTTGCAGTTGGTATCGTAAAAGATCTTAAAACAGAATAAACCAACTATTTTTTTTGAATCTTTTTTTAAGAATTATTTAACCTATTTTTATTTCATTCTTTTTTGAATATTTTAATTCAATTCCTACATGCAAAACAGATAATCTCTGGATATTACCATCGTGTTATCAGTATATTATATGATTTTTTGAAAGATTTTTTTTTTTTTTTAATTAGGAATATTTTAATTATATGGTAAGAAATTTTGATTGCATATAAAAATAAAATTTGTTTTCTAGGGGAAGCGGGTGTTGGAAAGACATCGTTAATATCTTTACTTAGGGGTGAAGCGATGAATTTATCAAATGATAGAACAAAACCAACGATTGGTTTAGAAATAAAAACTTCAAAAATTGGAGATGCAAAATGTACGATATGGGATTTGGCAGGGCAAAGGAGATTTAAAGCAATGTGGGCTGATTTTTTAAAAAATTCTGGATTAGCAGTATTAGTTTGTGATTCAACTGAAGAAAATCTTGAAAAGACCAAGGAACTCTATAAAAGATATGCAAAGCGTATTGGTGCGAAAATTATAGCGATCGCAAATAAACAAGATCTTCCTGGAGCGTTAGGGGCTGAAAAAGTGCAAGAAAAATTAGGTGGAATTCCTACTTATGAAATGAGTGCGATAAAATCAGAATTAAGTGAAAGAATGAAAGAGATATTGGAATATGAACTCTCTGTAGACCAATAAGACTTAAAATAATCGTCCTATTATGTGAGCCAACCTTGTACATTCGGGTTGTTTTGAATCAATACACACCTTATTTAATAACAATTCGACCTCATCAATATCAATTCCTATTGCATGAAAATATACCTTAGAATAACCACCCGCTGTTTTAATATCCGTTTGATATAAATTTCCAGCATTAAAAATGAGCTGTAATTTATCCTTAAAAGAATCCGGAAATTTTTGTATCAACGCTTTTTTCACCGAATCCAGATTGATTTCTCTATCAACAATCGCTATAATTGGCTTTTTTACTTCTTGGAAGACTCGTTTCATGTCCATTATGTTGAATCCACCAAAAGTGATAGTATCGGTTATTATATATTGCACGTGTTTTTCTTTTTGTTTTACTAACCGAATTAAAACATCAGTAGAGTCATTTCCATCAACATCAATTTCGCCTCTTATCGTATCAACCATTCTAACTCCTTGACATACGACTCCAATTAATTGTGTCTTTAATGCTTTAAAACCTTGATACATAGCATCATCAACACCCATGACAATAGGATAATCTTTCATGTAATCAGATCTCCGGTAGATATTTTTTCACATGGTTTAATAATACTGTAAAAGCTTCTGTTGCTCCCTCAATTTCCTCCCTCCTATTATATAAATTTCCTGAGAGGTTCTCTGTTAGAATATCGATGATTTCTGTTAAATCAATGTTATTATTTATCCATGTATACGCAATTATTGCTTCTACAGTATCTGCCATATCGTGAGCATCAGCTCTATTTTTTGCAAAATTCTTCAGATGGGCATTTTTTAACGCGTTAGCGAGTACATCCTTGCTTACTTTTCTCCCAGTTCTAATAATAGCATTATTTTTATTATTTTTCGTTAAAAAGATCGATTTTGCCATGGAAAATGCTAAATTTACGACGCCATCTCCGATTTTAGCCAAACCTTTATCTATCCCGATGGCTTTTTTGGATTTCTTTATATCCAAATCTTTAATTAAAAAATCATAAGACATTAAGTTAATTTGAATTATGAAATCTTATAAACTTTTATGAATAATAAAAAAGACTTTTTATTACATTAATTTTTTAAAAACATCCTGAACTGCTTTGACATTCTCTCTAAGGGAATTTATGCATTTCTGGACGATATCCTTTACCTCATGACCATCTTCAATCCTTAGAAAGATTTTTGGTGGGTCAATTCGATTTACTTTGTATGCAGCAGCATTCACACCTTCAATGTTTAATAGATGCTTCACAAAGATATTGCAAAATCCATGCGATTGACCATCTACAATCAATTCAAAATCATTTTCACTATGAGTCCTAATTATACCAGGTTTAATATATTTATAATCGAGGATAAGTGGTTCAAGTTCATCTTCAAAAACTTCATCAAAATCCTCTTCTTCTAAGTCAACTTCTCGTGGTGATGGGACTGGTTGTTCTGGCACACCTTCTTTTTTCTTTTGAATATCTGGAAATAAACTATCATCATCTAGTTCTTCTAAATCGTCATCTTCGAGATCAGAAATTTCATCTTCTTCTTCTTCTTTAGGTTCCACGTTCTTTTTCTTTGCCATGATAATTATAGCAATATTAGATAAATTAAATTTTTTATGGTTATTTATAGTGATTTCATTTTTCATAGAAATTAATCTATAGCTACATGATCAAAATTGAAGATGTGCTGATATTTTATTATAGATCTTAGAAAATTTAGACAAAAGTTTATATATTAAATCTAAAACTAGGGGATTAATCTTTTTATAAGAAATATATGATTTAATCATAAAAAAAGAAAAGGTTTGAAAGATATATGAATAAAAATAGAACAACAAAACTTAAACACTTAGTTTTTATACTATTTTTTGCTATAAGTACATTGACAACAGGAGTCTTAATTAATTTCAGTGCATTTAATTCAAATTTAAGCGGTTTAGAAGATATAGCTAATCCTGATGATTTAGCTGATGTGGTAACAAGATCATCTGGTATAACTCATGTAGGTGAGATATTGCCTTTAGAGGAATGGTGGAATACTACTTGGTCGAGTCGAATTGGTATAAAAGTTGAAAATTTATATAATTATGATAGGTATGATCCTGTAAGTATTTACATGACTTTTGGATCAAACGATTATGTTGATGGTACTGAGAGACTTGTAAGTTATAATCATACGGGTAATAATGAATGGAGCGATCCAATACCCATTCAAGTATGGAACAAGTCATTATCCAGTGGTTATGTTCAATCATGTACCATTACATTTCTGGCAAACGTATCTAAAAATAGCAACTCTACTTATTATTTCTATTATAATAGTAATGATAATGATATCGATACTAGTTATGATTATAATACAGGATTTACGAATTCCTACAATGGTACCGCACTCACAGTTATAAAAAATGGAGATTATGGTTCAATATACAAGTTAAAGCTTGAGCAAGGAAAAGGAGTACATTCATTACAAAACGTGAATATCGGCACGGGTGGTACTAATTACCATAATGTTTATTCCCTTGCACCAGAATTATATTATCAACCACCAGATTCTACGCCTCCAACACCACTAGTAAATATTAAGATGTCGGAAGGTTCTGGTATTAATGTCGCTGATCAAGCAGGATCCCCTGGACCAGCAGGGACTGGAACACTTCAAAATGCTGGAGCTGATCCTGAAAGTGAATGGATAACCGGAATAGAAGATTCTGCACTGAATTTCACTAGCAGCAACGCGGAACACGTGCAATTTGGTGGTGTGTTAGAAAATACCGGTGAACCATTTGAAAGTGGGGCCACAACTTGGACCATGACGGCCTGGATCAATCCAACAAGCTTATCCACACAAAGTACGCCCATGGGAACTCAAAATGTCTTTGTTTCGAAAGCAGATAATACTATTGAAGAAATTTTTGAGATTGGAGTAACAAGTGATGGAAGGATTGCCATACATCTTGATTGTGGAAATGGACCATCTGATTCTTTATTCGATAATACCTTTGGAGTTACAAGTAAAGTTCAAACTGGAACTTGGACATTTATAGCCCTTAAGGTAGATTTGACATTGACCGATAATGCCGTTGGAATTCGATTTAATAATGAGGCTGGAGCTTGGAAATATGGCTCAAATGTATGGAATAAAGCAAACGGAATAGATGATCCAAATGGTTGCGGATTTAACATTGGAGCCTCTTTAGATGGAACTACACCCGTCTATTTTGACGGGGCTGTTGATGAAGTGAGGTTCTTTAATACTATCTTATCAGATAATCAACTTAACGCTGTTTATAATTCCACTAATCCTGAGAGACTATATACTTCAAATATTACAAGTATCACTCCAGTGAATGTGGGACAAGTTTTTTCAAAATATACTGTTGAATGGAGCCAAATTCAAGATATGCATGTAACAGACACTTGCACTTTCTACTGGGATTATAACTTGTGGAATATTGAACGAGTTATTTCATTTGATCAACCCTACGATAATAATGATACTATGATTCCAATGAATACATATTACTCCTTTTATTCCAGCAGTCCTGGGGGTGTTAAATATATATATGATGATCAAGTTACCACGGGTATAAGTACCGCTGGAAACGTGATTGATCCGATTAATTATACGGTTATTCATGATACAGCAGGTTTATCTAAGTACGCATTTGGAATATTTACGACAAATTGGACTTTATCTGATGTGGGTACAATGGAAATGAATTATTTTAATGGTTCCGTTGCTTATGAGGACAGCAGCGTTAAAATGTATCCTGGAAGAAATAATGATTTCGATAATGGTGGAGGGCCTCAAACAAAGAAATTAACCATCAAATTCTGGGAATTCATCGATGTTGTTACGAATACTACAAACGAACAATTAATAAATCATTTTAAGATGATCAATACAAGATTACATTATCCATTAAATATATATTTATACAAATCAGAATCACTCAAGTATGATATTAAAGTATATGTTGAAAATCATGATGGTAGACCCGTTCCCATGGCGACTGTGTGGATATGGAATCAAAGTAATACTGCAATCAATTGGTCTGACCAAACAGATGAATCAGGTTATGCGACATTTACCGATTTTAGAAATGGTACCATTTATGAAATTAGACCCATTTATGAATTAAATTCGACGGTTTCAATAGAAATAACTAGTACTAAAACTTTAACGGATTTAGCTGGAAATGTAAATTCAATGGGTATATATCAAGAAAACTTTACCGATGTTAGTTTGACTTCGCTTGAAATTAATTGTTCGAAAAATAATACACCAATGAATTCGGCATACTTAAAAAATGTTCGCTATTATTACAATCAGACATCAACAATTCTACTTGGTGATATACAAGCTAATTCATCTGGAGTTGCAATAATCAGGTGGAGAAACTCAACAATTGATGGAAATGTATCCTTTACATTAGAATGGGCGGGTCAAGCACAAAATCCTCTTCACTGTAATGAAGATGAGGATGGTTTTGATGATGCTTCAATAACACTTAATTTTACAGCATTTGCAAGACATAACGTAACTGTCCTAAGTGGTACTTGGGAGAATTATACCACTAGAATTGAGCCAATAAATGACATTACTTGTCAACTGAGAAAATCGTTTACCATTACATTAAATTTCAGTTATTATGAAAACGGTATATATAAAGCGGGTTTAAATGGGACCGTATCGATGAATTTAAAACTTGATGGACTGGTTATAAATACAAATCCAATATTATTAAGTGATATAGTTCCTTTATATGATGGAATTTATAGTGTTACCCTTGATACTTCTTTAGAAATAGAAAGTGGCCTGGCTTGGACGGCAAGGACTTATGATGCTATTATTACAGGTACCTCACCAGGATTTGATACTGCTGTTCAAACATTAAATATAAGAATCACTCCATTATCTACGAGGATTACGACTAATACGAGTAGTATCACAGCAATCTGGGAAGAAGTATTTGATATCTATGTTCATTATGAATATAATAATTCAGGAGTCTGGACGGGAATCACAGGAGCGGAAGTAAATTTTGTCGAATCACTATATAGAGTTGGTCCTACAACCATGTCTCATGTTGGAAATGGGTGGTATAAACTTTCAATCAGTACTACTGAGTTTCCTAATGTTGGTATTTTTAATTTAGATGCAATTGCATCCTTACAAGATTATCAAACTATCAAATTATCGGATTATTCTCCCTCGAGAGTAATTAGCTTAACGATTAATGAGATTCCAACAAAAATTAATGGCTCCTCCTATGGTTTTCCTTACTTCAGTGATCTTGATATTTATCTCGGAGAATCAGTTATATTTTATTTTGAATATAGTTCAGCTTTAACTGATGTTGGAATACCTGATGCTTCAGTAATAGCTTCTAGTACATTGGAAAATATCGCAAGTGGCACTATAATATCAGAGAAAACTTTAACTACTGAGGGAAATGGAATATATTCAGTTGACTTTAATACTGCTACATTGAAAGTTGGTGAATATAGAATAATGGCAACTATAAAAGAAGTTTATTATAAGCAAGTAGTAGCATATGTTAATCTCGAGATTAAAAAACGGGATTTTTCAACTACAGCACTAACATTTTATTCAGTTGTTTCTGGTGCTCCTGAGGGATTATTAATTGAGATTTGTCTTGTAGATAAATTATCAAACAATCCGATAACAGATATTTCTCCAGGAAGGATGAATATAACATTTTTAGGTCAGATTTTTAATTTTGAACATAAAGGTGCGGGATGTTATGAAGCACGAATTACAAATATTCCTGCGGGTGTATTAGTGTTTCCTGAATTATATAATGCAACAATTAGAATAAGTCGAGAAAATTATACTACAATTGAAGATAGAATAACAATACATGTAGCACTAACAGAAATTTTTCCAGGAATGCCCTTAATTTTCTTCTTGTTTATTATTGCCGCAGCTATCATAGTAGTTGCTAGTGTGGTGACTTATAGAGTCATCCAAGTGCGTAGAATCCCAAAATTCATTAAAAAATCAAAAAATTTGATAAAAGCAATCTCATCTGAAAGTAATATCTCTGATTCCTTAATGTATCCTTCAAAAGAAGCATTTATAGCAAAGAAATTTGCTGATAATTGGAAAATTCATGATTTATCCCTTTCTGAAATAATGGGAATAGGAAAAGGTAAGAGATCAAAAAAATTACCCGAAGATAAACTAACAGATGCGAAAGGAGGTGTTGCATGATGCCAATAGGAATAATAATAATGAGATGGGATGATTTAGTTGGAAACGTCATAGAAAACAGGTATCCTCAAGAAATTAATGTAACAGACCAAACATTAATGCATGTCTATAGCACTCATGAATATAGCGGAGATATGGGAATCATTAGTTTAATGGTAGGTTCCTTAAACATTGCCTCTTACTATACAGGTCCCGACAAAGGAATTTACATTTTGTTATTAATGAATCTAGACGAGGACCCTGATGCATATGAGGGAGGATTAGCGGATGCATCTAGAACCATATTACAAGCTTTAGAAGATGATTCCGTTGATAAAGTATTACCTGACCTTTACAGGCGCTTGGCGGTTTATCCAACACTAAACATGGAACAACAACTAGCAATCACGTATCAAGATGAGATAAAGCGAAAAATAATAAACAGGTTAAGAGAAGAAGGAGTCGTATCAAAATCAGAATTGATGATTTGGTTAAAAGATAAATTTAAAGAAGGCTTTGTTGATATTGATGGAGTTATAATTGATTTAGTAAAACGTGAAATAATCAAGGAGGCTTCAGTAAAGGGAATGCTTTCAGAATTAGTCTTTTTAATCAATGATATCGTGATGATTCGTGTCCCTCCTTTAAAATTATTGACAAATCCTGCGGATAGGGGCTTGCCAGAAGCATTAGTTCAAGACTATAAAACAGAATCAAAGAAATTCTTTACAAATTATCAACCAACAGATGAAGATAACTTGAGTATCATAGAAATCTTTAATGATCCTCAAGTTTATGAAACACTTCGTTTATTAAGGACAGCAATAGTAACTAAAAATGACCTTGAAAAACTGAAGAAGAAAGGTGTTGATGAGATTGATGAGGTTTTAAAGAGGTTATGGGGTTTACAATTGGTACACGTATTTCGAGATGAACAAAATGTCGAATATTATGGTCTAATTGGCGATTTTCATATAGACCTAATGTTTCCAAAATATCAATTTCAAGTGATTAAGGCAGAATATGAACAAAAATCAAAAGCGAATAAAGTCCTAATTGAATATGTTAAGGTACTTCAAGATGCATATTATACTATGAGATCAGCTAAAAAATCTGCAAAAAAAGAGAAAAAATCAAAAATTAGCAAGACAGAAGCATAATTTATAATAAAATAATATCATTTTTTTAAAAATTCTTATTTTTTTTTTTACAGAAGTTTTATAAACTAAATCTTTTATTAATTTTTTATAATATAGAAAAAAAATATATTAGGTATAATGCTTAGACAGGTTTTCATAGTAAAAAGAAACGAAGTCATATATAGTAGGGTTTTTGGGAATGCTTTAATTAATTCTGAAATGGAAGATCTTTCATTTAAAATTCAAGCTGAAACAAAAAAAAAGTTAGCAAAACTTATCGGATATTATGATTATTTAAAATATAGGATCGCTTATCTCATAGATATTGAATCCGACTTAATTTTTGTTTTTGTTACAGGACTGATGGATGATTTTTTTAGGTATGTGAGACCTGAGCTCGTTAATTTTAAAAATAGATTTGTTAAAATGTTCAAACTCGAAATAGTTAAAAAACAATTAGATCCTTCAAAATTTAACAATCTAGATTCTATTATTGATGAAATGCATCAAAATATCCCTACTAAAATAGCAGTAGTGGGTTTTGCAGGAGTAGGTAAAACTACGATTAAATCACTTATCAAAATGGATCAATTACCACTTCAACATATTCCTACAATTTCAGGAGATGTTGCTACAATACAAGTTGGCAAGTTAAAGTTTAGATTATTTGATTTTGCGGGTCAGGATGAATTCAAATATTTATGGAAGGGATTTCTCAGAGGTAGTCAAGCGGTATTAGTAGTTACTGACTCAACTCAATCAAATTTAGATAAAAGTATGTTCTTTATGGATTTAATACAAAGTGAAGTCCCTCATGCTCGTTCAGCGATTATTGGTAATAAGCAAGATCTTCGCGGAGCCTTAACAATTGAAAAAATTGAAAACTTTTTTAAATTGAAAACATATCCCATGGTTGCAAATCGCAGGGAAAATAGAAATAAAATGATTA
>JBHLME010000025.1:0-42472 GCA_048938445.1 Promethearchaeota archaeon
TTCTAATATTGATCCATTTATAAAAGGTATGGAATTGCATGATAATATACCTGATGTCTCTTACAGTGATATAGGGGGATTAGATGAACAAATACTAGAAATTAGAGAAACTGTAGAGCTACCTTTATTAAAACCAGAATTATACAGTAGAATTGGTATCGATCCTCCAAAAGGGGTATTATTACACGGTCCTCCGGGAACGGGTAAAACTTTATTGGCAAAAGCAGTTGCACACGAAACTAAAACAACTTTTATACGAGTAATTGCATCCGAATTAGTTCAAAAATTTATTGGAGAAGGAGCAAGATATGTCAGAGAAATATTTGATATGGCCAGAAGTAAAGCGCCGACGATTTTATTAATTGATGAACTAGATGCAATTGCAGGGGAAAGAATGGAAGAAGCAACATCAGGAGATAGAGAAGTACAGAGAACCCTCATGCAATTATTAAGTGAATTAGATGGATTTGATAATAGGGGAGACGTGAAGATAATAGGTGCTACTAATAGAATTGATATTTTAGATAGAGCAATATTAAGACCTGGTAGATTTGATAGGATTATTGAAATCCCAATTCCAAATGATATTGCCCGAGAGGCTATTTTTAAAGTTCACATGAGAAAGTTAAATATCGAAGAAAATATTAGTATAAAACAATTAGTAAAGATGACTGAAGGAACAACTGGGGCCGATATTAAAGCAATTTGTACAGAAGCTGGAATGTTTGCTATTAGAAAAGATATGAATATTATTAAATATGAAGATTTTATAGATGCAATTAGCAAAATTCTTAATAAAAGGAGATCTGATCTAATGCTCTCTGATATTTTCATATAAATATCAAAAAAGATAAAAAAAAGTAACGCAAGAAAGAATCAAGTAATTATAAAAATTTGTTACAATTTATATAGAATTGATAACAACAAATGAATATTAATTCGATTCAATTTTAGTGATCCAAAATTAATTAGACAATGAGTGAGCAACCAAAAAGTAAACTTACTTGGGCGGAAAGAAGAGAAAGAATAAAAAAAAGTAAGAGAAACCTATTTTTAATGGTCTCCCTTCAAGTTTTTGAAGAGAAAGGTTATAATCATACTAGAATTATTGATATTGCCGAAAGAGCAGGAACTTCTGTTGGTAGTTTCTATTTTTATTTTAATAATAAAGAAGAATTACTCGAAGAGATCCTCTGGAAATATTCTGATCTATTCATGAAACGATTGAAAAGAGAAACTAATAAGAAAAATCCCCCAATTTCCGATTTACGACGTCTATTTTTAGATTATGCAATTATATTTAAAGAAAGAAAAAATTTAGGGTTAATTTTTCTAGAACAATTAGGTGGGATAAATAAAAAGTTTGCTTCAATGAAAACTAAACTTATTAATGATTGGTGCAAAGAATTCGAAGACATAATAATCAAACTCAGAAATAATGAAATTTCAAAGGGTTTAGAAACGGAATTATATTCTAGAATGTGGGTGGGGGCTTTATTAGAATTGGTTCATTGGTGGATGCTTTCTAATTTTAACCATGATGTTGAAACGTTAGCTGATATTGCTACGAATATTGGTCTTAATGGAATATATGGATTAAAGAACTAAGAAAAATCAAATTTCCTTCAAAATCTATTCTTTATAAAGTAATAACGATTTAAAACAAAAATACCATCAACAAGGAGAGTCTGAATGAGTAATGATGAATTTATATTAAGAGTTAAATCTTTTGCATTAAAGAATTCTGATCAAGATGACATACATGGATTTCCCCATGTTGAAAGAGTTTTTAATACTTGTGTTCAATTGGGAAATCAATTGAAAGCAAATATGTTAATTTTAAAAGTCTCTGCTTTACTTCATGATGTTGGTAGGATTAAAGAACATATTGACTCTAAAGGGAGAAATCACGCTAATATTTCAGCAGAAATTGCCAAAGAATATTTAAGCTCTAATCAAGACTATTTATCTAAGGATGAAATTGATCATATAATTCACTGCATAAGGGCTCATTCCTTTTCAAATAATATAAAACCAAAAACTCTTGAAGCTAAGATTTTATCTGATGCTGATAAACTAGATGCAATGGGTGCTATAGGATTGTATAGAACCATTGGATTTACAATTAAAAATCAAAATGGTATTGATACTGTAATACAACACATGGAAGAAAAAATATTAAATTTAAAGGAGAATTTGTATTTAAAGTCATCAAAGATATTAGCTGAACAAAGACAACAGATACTTAAAGATTTTTATGAGAAAATCAAGAAAGAAAAATAAATTACCTCATCTATAGATGATATTATAAAATAATAGAGCTAGATTTTTTTTTAATGGATATCTCGACTTGATTAAACATAAATATCAATAGATAAAAGAGATGTTCTAATAAACTTAAATTTCTCTCATTATGCGAATTTTATTATAAAGGAAGAAAGTATACCACCTTAAATATAAATACAAGAATAGTTATAATTACTTTGTTCAAGAAAGAATTAGTAACCATATCTTAAAAATACTTTAGACTGAAATAAAATAGTAATAGTATAAAAAATATATATGTAAGCTTTTATTTCAAGAGGGTAAACACAATTGGAAATAATAAAGTATTTAGCATTCGTGCTTTCTAATAATATAGAGATCAGTCAAACGGCAACTATAGGTTTGATAAAATTAGCAATTAAAGATCAATTAGGACCTTATTTTCCTCTAAATCAAGTTACTTATGATAATCTAAAAATGACAATTCAAGACTCCTTAAAAAAACGATTGATTAAATTAAAAGTTCAAAAAACTGATAGTTTGATTGACTTACTAGTTTCAGAATTGACCAATAATCAATCATTAATCACTTTATCCGAAATTTAAAAAAATATAATTAATTAAAAAAAAAATCAAGAGATGAAGAAAAAATATGGCAATACCACCCACTATACTAGGGATCAGTATCTATTCTTATGTAATTGCTATTCAATTTCTTATTGGATTTATTATACTATTAAGATCTATAAAGCCAATAAAAATTTCTTCATTATTTTTAGCAATATTTAATTTTACTGCGGGAATAGCTTTCATAATGTCTGCGATGATTGTATATACTGATAATCCAATATGGTACATGAATTTTATAATTTTTACTTACTTAGAAAATTTATTTTTATCGATTTTCACTCAAAATACATTTTATAAGGAAAAAAAGAGCCCCTTCCTCATTATTTTAATCATCTTAACAATGACTCTCATAATAATGATTATTGTTCTATTAAATAATCCAAATCCTTATATAATGGCATTTAATTCAAGGTTAATATTAAGTATATTATTTTCAATTCAATATCTCATCATAGGAATATGGTATGGGTATATTTCATTAAAACAGTATTACAAATATAAGAAAGTAGCGATTAGACCTTGGATAAAAATGCGATATTTACTTGGAGGAATTGCCGCCCTAGCATTTGGAATGATTGGCCCTAGTATATTTATCTATACTATTGCTACAATTGATAGCTTTAATCCTAATCATTTGTTACTTTTAATCTCACTCATCACTTCAGTTATTCTTATGAATATCTTTTCAATAGGATCGTTAATTACTTGGGTGATGCCTAAAAGATTAAAAAAACTTTTTGAGAGGAAATTCATCCAAATTAAGTATGAAGATTTATCAGAAGAAGAAATTGAAAAGGAATTTTTAAATAACATGTAAATTAAATGATTTTATCTGATTTTAGAATCTTTTCAGTTTTGTTGGATATGCTTTAAAAGGCGTAGGAGGTTCCTGACTCATCCATTCTATTTTTTCATCTAATTGAGAAAGTGAAAGTAATAAGTCATATGTTAACCATTTTGAGGCAGAAGGTTGCGGTTTATAAGTCCACATCCCGTATTTGGTTTTTTCCTCTATTACAAACTCAATAAAGTTTTTCACTCTTGAATCTTCTACACTAGCTCCTATTCTCCAGCATAGATTTAAAAGGTGTGCAATATCAAATTTGGCCATGAAGGTTATCATACCAATGGACTTTTCTAATCCCATTAAGCGGGCAATATTGAAACCCATGCTTGTCCGTAATTTCATATCTGTAGATAATATTAAATCTAATGCTTTCTTGGCTTCTCCACTATTCTTTCTCTTTGGATGATACGCTAAACAAGTTAATGCTGCTGTGGTGTTAGACCGGCATCCCCATCTTGAATGTGCAAGCCGACGATAACCCGCTATTCCTCCATAATTTCCCGCACTTATCCCTACAGGCCAAGCACCATCATCTAATCTTTGAGCTAATAACCATTCATATGCCTTTTCTGATCGCTCATCTAATCCATATCCACTCATTGCTAAACCTAGTAAGGGTATGGCTGTTTGGACTGGCATCATTTGATATCCCTGCTCATCATCTGAGAGCAAATTTTTATTAGGTATTGGCCAAGAGCCATCCTCTTCTTGTTTTGAAAAGAGATATTCTGCCGCATTTTGTATGAAGGAATATTTATCATCAAATCCTAAATATCCAAGACGTTGGAGCACTAATGATGTAATGTAAATATTTTCAGTTTTTCCTACTATAGTCATTCCAAAAGAATCCCATGCTCCATTTTCTCGTTGCAGGTTTAGCATTTCTAATACAAGTGGATCGAATTCTCTTAAAATTTGAAGTTCCTTTACTTCAGGATCACTATCTGGTTTATTTAATAATTTTTTTAAAACTAAGTATCGCAAGCAATGAGATCTGTCCGTTAGTAAAAGTGGAATCCACGTCATTTTTTTTCCTCCATGATATTTCTAATATAAGATGCTATGGGTGTGTTTCCTTTAGCAATCATTTCTGGAGGGCCACTCGCAATAATTTTCCCTCCCTTGGGACCCCCTCCTGGTCCTAATTCAATTAACCAGTCACAAGATGCCAAAATATGAGGATGATGTTCGATTATTATTACTCCATGACCATTTTCAACTAAAAATTGTAAGATATTAACCAATCTAGAAATATCTTCTAAATGTTGACCAATACTGGGCTCATCAAGAATAAATAGGGCTTTTTTAGTTGTTTTTTTACTTAATTCTTTAGCAATCTTTAACCGCTGAGCTTCACCTCCAGAAAGTGTTCGAGCAGGTTGATTTAAAATTAAGTATCCAAGTCCCACCTCCATAGCCATTTTTAATTTTGCTTTAATGGTCTCTTGATCCTTAAATTTATGATAGGCATCTTCAATGGATAATTCATTTACTTGAGCTAAATTAATATCATTATAGTATACCTGTGATGCTTCCGCTTGGAATCCCTTGCCCTGACAAGCATCGCATTTTTCTGATATGTTAGGTAGGAAATTCATGTCAATTTTAATGAATCCATTACCTTTACAAGCTGAACAAGGTTTTCCTAAAACTTTTTCAGTTAATCCTAAAATATGAGCATCTTCCGTGTCAGCAAAAATTTTTAATATCAGTTTTTTTAATCCTAAAAACGTGAGTGGATTTCCTATTTTTGCTTTAGTTTGGTCTATTATAATAGTATGGGTTGGTGCGCCTTCAATTCTTTCATGAAGTCCTGGTTCTATCGGTTCATGGGCTACGGAAGTAGTAATCTTTTTTGGAACTAGGATTCTCCCTAAAATATCAATTAGCAGAGAACTCTTCCCAGATCCAGAGACTCCGCAAAATCCTACTAGTAAACCAAGAGGGATCTCAAGAAAATCAATTTTTAAATTGTTTTCCCTTGCACCATAGAGTTTTAACCATTGTTTTGGAACTCTCTGTTTTTTCGTAAGATTAAATTTTTTCTTACCATTAAGCCACTGACCCGTTAAAGTGTTAGATTTCTTGATTTCTTCTAATGTACCTTTTGCAACGATCTCACCTCCTCGAGATCCCGAATTAGGACCTATATCAATTATGTAATCCGCTGCTTCCATGAATAGTATGTCATGTTCAATAACTATAATCGTATTACCCTTTTCACGTAATTCTACTAATATATTAATAAGGGATTGAATTTCAGAAGGATGCAATCCTCTAGAGGGCTCGTCTAATAAAACTGTAAGGTTGGTTAAATCACTTCCTACTAAATTAGCTAATCGAACTCTCTGAGCCTCTCCCGCCGATAATGTCTGAGCTAACCTATTTAAATTGAGATACCCTAAACCCGTTTTTATTAAGAAATTTAATTTTGTAAGAATGACTTTTAAACTATTTTGAACAAATCCAATATTAATATTCTTTAAAGATATCTTTTTTAGATGGAATTTAAGCTCCTCTAATGAGCTTTCACTTAATTCATAGATATTCTTACCATTTATCGTAACTTCTAAATATTCAGGGCGTAATTTAGTTCCATCACACGCTTTACATGGAATTATATCACTATAAGTTCCCCCTATATCCCAATCTCTTAACCATTGTTCATAGAATCCATCAAATTTTAGTTTTGATTCAGTTATAACTCCTTTTTTATTCTCATATACAAGATTAAGTAATACCTCTGTTCCATATAGAAAAGCATTTTTTGCCTCACTTGTCATTTCATTCCAAGGGGTTTTAAACGGATCAAATCCAAATTTTTCAGCAAGTGCTTGAACGATATAATATCCCCCATTATATGGCTTGCATAAATATCCTTTGGGAAAAAATCCTGGAGAATACATTGCACCCCCACATAATGGTTTTTCAGGATGAATTATTAACTTTTCGGGATTAGGAATATGTAAAAATCCAACACCATTACATTTTTGGCAAGCAGCAGAATAATTGGAGGAAATGAAATGTTTAGGTTGCGCAATTCTTCTCGTAATATTACAGTTCTTGCAAATCCACATTTCATTTCTTAGCATCTTTTCTCCACATTCAGAACAGGTTAAAACTCCAACATGAGAAAAAAGGTTTGCTAAATAATTGGTAATGTTTGTAACATTTCCTATATCATGTCTGACATTTTGAAACCAACTACTTATTAATTTTTCTGGTGTTATGGAAGTCGTCATGCCTAATCCACTTATTTCATCGACCAAAGCTTCAGATGTTTCCTTAGTGCTTTGGCGCTCATACATCGAAAGGGTTTCTAAATACCTCCTTTTTGCCTCAGCCTCTAATGTATTTATGACTAAACTGGATTTTCCCGATCCAGAAACTCCTGTAACAACTGTAAACTTATTTTTAGGAATATCTACATTGATATTTTTTAGATTATGAATCCGTGCATTTTTTATTTTAATATGAGGAGAGCTAAATGCTTTTTTTGGTGCTTTTTTCTCAAAAGTAAGCGTGTCTTCCATTAATAATGCTTTAGCGGTAAGAGACTCTTTATTTTCCAATAAACTTGATAAAGGCCCTTCATGTATCACCTTTCCTCCGTTTGGTCCAGAACCCGGGCCAAGATCTATGATCCAATCCGCAGCCCTGATAATATCAATGTTATGTTCAATAATTATTATGGTAGCTCCTGCTTTAATCAAATTATTAAGGACTAATAATAATCCATTAAGGTCTTGAGGATGTAAACCAGTTGATGGCTCATCGAGAAGGATTATCTGATTTTTAAGAATTGTTCTACCAAGATATTTTGATAATTTAATTCTTTGAGCTTCCCCTCCTGATAATGTAGGAGAGGGTTGTCCCAGGGATAAGTAACCCAGCCCTATATCAGAGAGGGCCTTTAGCATTCGGTTTACTGAATCAACTTCTCCAACGGGTATTCTTGTTTCTGTTTTGAACAATTCTTGTATTTCTGAAATTGAATGATCATAAAAGTCAGCAATGGAAAGCTTTTTTTCTCCGAAGCTTATTTTTTCTGATAAGATCTCATCAGAAAACCGTTTTCCATCACAATCAGAACACTTGATCCATGTTGATGGTAAATAGCGCATTTTAATTTCAATTGAACCCATTCCCTTGCAAGTAAGGCAAGCACCTGCCTCTGTATTGAAAGAAAAATGGGTTGCCGTATATGATGACTCCTTAGCATATAGATTTCTAATATAATCTGCAATTTTTGTATAAGTTGCTGGATTTGAACGAGGATTTTTGCCAATGGGTCCTTGATCCACCAAGACAGCTTTTAACCCAAATCCATCAATCGCTTTACATCCGATGGCTTTCTTTTTATGCAAGGAGGGGTATAAAACATGCTCTATAAGCGTGCTTTTTCCTGAACCAGAAACACCTGTAATGACTGTCAGTCTATTTAAAGGAATGATAACATCAATATTTTTCAAATTATGCATGTGAGCTCCTTTAATTTTTAAGAATTTTTGGGGTTTAGGGCGATGTTTTGGGATGTTTACTTTATCCCGCAAGCTAAAATATTTTCCCGATGATGTGTTTGCTTTCCAAAGTCCTAAAGGTTTACCTACAAAAAGTATTTCACCCCCTTCCATTCCTGCTCCAGGACCTAAATCTATAACATGATCGGCATGAATGGCGGCTTGTCGATCATGCTCGATATATATAACCGGGCCTTTTAATTCATCAAAAATTGGGAGTAATCGTGCAACATCCGATGGATGTTGACCGATAGTAGGTTCATCTAATATATGAGTTATATCTTCTAATTCACTTAATAATGCCATGGCTAAACGAATTCTCTGAGATTCACCACGAGACAAAGTGGGCATACTCCTAATTAATGTTAAATAATCTAAACCTACAGTAAGTAATGCTTTTAATCGCCGTGTGATTTCATAAACCAACCGATCAGATGCATAAATATCTGCTTCATTAAATAATTGGTCTATTTCTCTAATTGTCAGGTCTAAAAGTTCATTAAATAGAAGTCCAGACCATTTTACTGTTGATGCAAAGGGATGTAAACCAGTATGATTGCAATTAGCACATCCTTTTCCTTGACAGTAAGGACAACTAAAGTTAAAATGTGTTGGTTCTAAATTACTGAGCCATGTTCCACATTCAATGCAGACTTGTACTCGAGCAATTTTTTTATTTATCGTCTCTCCATTGATTATTAGAGAATTAGCACCAAGAGATGCTGACAATTCAATAAGCTTACGAATTTCATTTATATTGCTTGTCTTTTGAATGATTCCAATTTTAATTTGAATCGAATGAGGAATCTTCGGATCTAAATCTCTTTTATTCCAAGGTTTGTTATCAATGATAATTTCTTCTACTGGAAAATTGTTTTCCAATAAATCAATAAGGGTTTTATGGCTTCCTAAAACCTTATTAACCAATTCCGCACACAATTCAATATCTTCCTTTTTTGAAATTCCTAATAGTTCCACTACTATTTCTTCTTCCTTAAGAAAGTGAATTGCTTCTCCACAATGATGACATTTTCTGACCCCATATCTTGAAAAAAGTAATTTAAATAACGGAATTAATCCTGTGGCAGATGCTACAATTGAATTTGGATTTCGATTGAGAAGATTTTGACCTAAAGCAATGGTTGGGCCTAATCCAGTAACGCGATCAACTTTGGCGGGATTGAGCTGTAAATTATCTTTTCTAACAGAAAATGCTTCAAGGAATCGCCGCCTGGCCTCTTTATATAATGTATCAAAAATTAATGAAGTTTTTCCAGAGCCAGATATTCCGGTAACTACGGTTATTCCGTCCTCAATGGTAACATTAATATTTTTGAGGTTGTTTTCTTTTGCACCTTCTATTTTAATGACCATAACTTCTCAATATAAAAAAGTAAAAATTTAATTTAAATAAGAACCCGTATTTGACTTGGGATTATTTTGGATTTCTTTAGGTGTCCCTTCTGCGATTATTTCCCCTCCCCTTGGTCCGCCTTCTGGTCCCAATTCTATTATGTAATCGCAATATGAGAGAATTTCTGGATCATGTTCTATAATTAAAATACTATTTCCTTCTTGGACTAATTTTTCAAGCAATTCCATTAGTTTTATCGCATCATAAAAGGAGAGACCAACTGTAGGTTCATCAAGAATATATAAATAATTCCCTTTGCGATTTTTTCCAAGTTCTTTTGCTAATTTAACTCTTTGAGCTTCTCCGCCACTTAATGTTGGTGCAGGTTGTCCTAATGTTATATAACCCATTCCAATTTCATCCAGAACCTTGAGTACGTTAGAAATACTGGTTTGAGATTTAAATAATTTATAAGCCTCACTCACGGTCATATCAAGAACATTAGATATCGTCTTACCTTTGTATATTATTTCTAATATCTCTGGTTTATACCTTAAACCTTTACATTCCTTACAAGGAATAGTAAAACTGCTAAGAAATGAAATTTTAAAATCTTGTTCCCCAAGTCCTTTACATGCTGGACATCGTCCATTATCTGAATTATATGAGAAATGTCCTGCCTTATATTTTCTTTTTTTTGCCTCTACAGTTTTCGCAAAAAGATTCCTAATTTTATCCCAAATACCGATATATGAACAGGGTGTCGATGTTTTAACGCGAGAAATAGGTTTTTGGTTTACTACTACAACACCATTTAAGTGGTTCCAACCTTCAATGATACCCGAATATTCTAATAAATCATCTTCATTTTCTCCATTTTTTTCATCTTCTCCATTTTCATTCTTAGATTTATTAGTCTTTGGAGCACCTCTTTTGAAATGTGAAGTTATTAAAGGTACTAATGTATCTGATATCAAAGAACTCTTTCCTGAACCTGATACTCCCGCGATTCCCACCATCATTCCTAATGGAATTTTAACATTTATGTTTTTCAGGTTGTTAGTTTTAGCGTGTTTAACAATTAAAAATGTTGTATCTTTATTGATTAACTTGCGCTGATCATCCTTTTTTTTAGGAAGAGAGATTTCTCCTGAAAGAAATTGACCAGTATGTGAGTTTTTATTCTTTTTTATTCCTTCTAATGTTCCCTGATATATAATTTGACCACCATTTATCCCTGCTTCAGGACCAATTTCAATAATTTCATCTGCAATATCTATGAAACGCTTGTCATGTTCTACTATGATTAGAGTATTTCCTAAATCTCTCAAGGCTTTTAACATATTAATCAATGAATCTTTTTCTTGTTCATGCAGGCTCATGCTCGGCTCATCTAAAATGTATATAAGAGAATCTAATCCTCCTTCTAAATTAGTCATCAGGGATAATCGTTGAAGTTCTCCACCACTTAAAGTAGGTAAAGACCTATTTAAATGTAAGTAGGAAAGGCCCACGTTGACCATTCTATTCAAACTCTCTAATAGACTCTCTAACATTGTTTTACCCTGTGGATATTTAATATTTTCATCAGATAATCTTTCTAAAAATATTATTAATTCATCAATCGTCATCATTGATAATTCTCCGATGTGCTTTCCTCCTAATTTAATTTCCCGAGCTTGTTCATTGATTCTGTAACCATTACACTCTTCACATTTAACTTTAGACATGTAATTTTTAAAGATCTTATCTCGTCTATAGGTGCTTTTACTTTCGGTTAATGCTCTATTTATGTGTGGAATTACACCTTCAAATACTCTTTCCAATTCTCCTGAGAAAGTTTTTGACTCCCATTGAAATTTAAACTTCTTCTTACTCCCATAAAGAAATACTTGTTTTACATCTTCTGGTAAATCTTTATAAGGAGTTTTTATATCAAAATCATAAAATCTTGGTAATTGTTCAACAAATCTAATTTGATCAGCAAAAATAGCCGAGCCTGCTTTAGTAATTTGAATTAAAGTTCGATTCTCATCTTGAATGATCATGTCTTCCGTAAGATTCATGGTATATCCTCGACCCTTACATTCTAAACACATTCCTGACGGTTCATTAAATGAGAAATGCTTGATTTGAAGGCGATCAATGATCATACCGCATGTTTCACATTCCATATTATCATTTACCGGTGCTTTACATATAGGACAAACCATAATCCCTTCTGTAACATATAACATTCGAAGTAGCCCGTAAATACCGGTTTTAGTCCCTACAGTTGATCTTGGATTGAATATCCGGGTTGTTCGTTGTTCTACTGCTACAGTTGGACTTAATCCTTCTATTAAATCAAATGGTTTTTCATCCTCAAATTTGGGAGGAAAGCCAATGGATTGTAAATAGCGATTCATTCCTTCATCAAAAATAATATCAAACGCAAGGCTTGACTTCCCAGAGCCTGAAACTCCGGTAATTAGGATCATCTTTTTTTTTGGGATGTTCACATTTATATCCTTTAAATTATGAATTCTTGCTCCCACAACTTTTATCTTATCCATTTTTTAACCTTACTCTTTCTAATTTATTTTTTTCATAATAAAAGTAATGCAATCAAACCCTGAAACATTTCTCTTGACCATATCTATTTCCCTTAAATGACTTTTAATTTCTTCAATCTTATCGAGATCATCATACTTTTTACGCAAAACATTAATTTTTTGCTCCAAAGGAGAATAATATTCCGTCCACCAACATTTTTTTTCCCACGGTATTTTTTTAATGAGTTTAAAGCCGAATTTAGGGAATTCTTTAAGGGTCCTTCCTGCCCAGTTAATAGTTTCACCCGAGATCATGAAACCATTTGATTTCAACACTCTATGACATTCCTTTAAAACTTTTTTGAGATCAAGCATGTGTACGACTCCTTCCTCCCAAATAATATCAAAAGTTTCTTTCTCAAATTGAGTGTTATATGCTGAACGATTATATACTGACACCCTGTCTGAAAGACCTAATAGATTAATTTTAAGATTTAATTTATCCAAAGCATCCTGATCAATATCAATTCCAGTTATTTCACCATTACATAATCTTGCTAGCTCTAAAGTGGGCATTCCCGTGCCACATCCAATGTCCAAGATGCGAGGATTATCAATCTTTGGAATGCTCTCAAATGCCTTTCTCGTATACTTGAGAAAAACTGAGCGAAGACCTTCAGCATTCAATTCTTTTAATATTTCTTCAGACAAATCCCTTTTCAATCTCCATTAAAGTGCTTTTTTTATTATTTCCCAAGCTCTTGTTTCCAATTCTGCCCATTCTTGAATATTCTCATCTATTTTTGGAATTTGCTCCTTCCAAGAATCTATTTCTTTCAAAGCATTTTCCTGAACATTAATTGTTTCTTCATCGAGTCTTTTTAGCTGAATTTGATAATCTTTTGCTCCATTCTCCGTGATTTCATTTGATTTTAAGAATAAACTGCGTAATATGCTTAAGTTTGGGAATTCTTCGGGTAAAATCAATTCCTCTATACATCTAATTTTATTAACAATATTGTCAAAAATATCCGATGCTTCGAGTAAATCATCATTATTTAATAATGCTCCGGCTTCCTTTAAAAAATCTCGATATAATATCCTAAACATAGCTCCTCCGGTTCCTCCTGTCTCCATGTAGATAAACACGCTAACTAAACCAAATAAAAGATTTTCATCATTAAAATCACTTGTCCAAGTAGGAAGCATTTTTCTCCATTTTTGAAAGCCTTTTAAACCCATATTGCTGATAGGAGGATTAAACATGAACTCTATATTTGATTTTATAGCTGATGGTAAAATTTTCTTCAAATCATTTATTTTTTTTGGTAATATTAACTCAACCATCTTGTTTTTTGCTGGAAAAGGAGCATGTCTACTCCCTCTCGCTGCTTTTAATTGTTCATACGACATCACGTGTGGATTTGCATATCTATCTGAAATGAATGCTTCATCTTTTTCATCATCAATACCATAAGTTACAAACGTATGGGCTCCAAAATGACCTGAATTCTCGTTTGGAATAGGAGTGCCCTCAGCAAAAAAGAAAGGTAAGTATGCAAAGTCAACAAATGTAATTGCGGGTTGACCTTTTTTTAGGAGATTAACTAAATTATTATGTGCGGTATTTACTGAAGCAGTTTCCGTGATCTTTACATTACCTCCAAGACGGTTTAACACTCTTTCAAAAACTTCTGTTTTTTTCACGGCTAAGCCTAAAACCATTGGAAATGGCATTACTTTCATATAATAATAGAAAAATCCTAAACCTGAGCACAAACCCAAGAGCATGGGTTCAGAAAGCTCAATGTCATAATAAGCAAGAACCTTTCTTAAACTTGATAACTGGCAATTTGCTCCCGAAATGTGCTTAAAATCTTCAATTATTAATCTAACCACTTTTCTTCCTACCTATTGTGTTATATTTGGATTAATTTTAATACCACAATCATAGCATTCAGCATTATGAATACAAATTTCGCCCTTACACTCCGGACACGTATAAAGCACTTTTTGTTCCTCGAGCCATTTATCAGCTCCTATCACTTTAATTCTAATTAAATTGTGTATTAAATTTACATTATATTTATCTTTATACTGTCTGTCAATTTTTTTTCGGATTGTACAAGGTAATTTTTCGCACTCATAACAAAATTCTATTTCATTTTTTCTTAACTTTGGACAATCTCGCCTGATAAAAGCACAATTTTTATTTCTTACTCTGCAACCTTCACAACCAGATTTATAACCTTTTTTTTCAAATAAACCTTTTTTCTTGAGAAGATAAGACCTACAAGCACCACAATATATTCCACATGGTGCTGCTAAATTATTCTTTATCATTGTCTTTCCACCTATATTTTTATTTTTGATAATTTTTTAAATAATTCTTCTTCTTTTTTGTGAATAATTAGGGCAATACCTTGCAAATTACTAAGATCTACGTTTTCCATACAATTATCTTTGTGTTCATCGGCAGCATTTTTCAAAGTTTGCGCAAAATGGGTCCAATTATAAGCCGATTCCCTAATTATAGGGATGCAATCTTCAATAATGTTAAAATCCTCACTATTCCATGCTCTAAGTCCTTCTTTAAGCTCTTTTAGAATTAGTAATTCTTCGAGAAAATCCTTGTATAAATTCCTAAAAGAAGCTCCACCGGTTCCCCAAGTTTCGATGTAACCATGTGTCAACTCGAACGTCATCCTTGCTATCCCCTTCAACCTTTCGCCCCAGCTTGTAATTGAATTGGCAAACAGCTTTAATCCTTGAATTCCAGCATAATTCATGGATGGTCGAAGCATGTTGTTGACTACTTGCTGGATTGCAACTTTTACAGCTGCTGCTAAAGGAGGGCGCTTACCATCTGGTCGGGGCTCCATGCTAAATTGCGTGTTTTTAGGATACATGTATGGGTCACCTTCCTCCGAACTCCGCCCTTTTTTTAACAATTCTATGGAAAACTCCTGGAATTCTTCGAATTCTGTATCTCCCACGTAAGCCATACCTTTTTTTTCATCGTATCCTGCCAATGTGATGGCGTGCCCGCCAAAATGTCCTCCTTCTTCGAAAATACTAAATTCATAATATGGTAAGTAGTACATATCAACACGAAGTATCAACGGCGTGTCTTGATCGATCAGCTTCTTTGACTCCTCCCAAGCTTTATCAGCATTCGTAAACGATTGCTTCCTTAGTTTTATTCCTAATAAACGGCAGGCTAGCGAATTGGCATCAAGGGTTCCTTGCTTTCCACCCAGAAAGAATGGTGTTTTAGTATCATCGCTTCCTATCCCCTTTAACATGCTAGATTGATCGAAATAACCAAATCCCATAGATGCATCGAGACCGAATGCCATCGCTTCCGACATTGGCAATCCGTAGAATTCAAATAAGTCCCTCATCGACGAAGATTCGCAATGAATCCCAACCTTATGAACAAAATTATTTACTATATGCTTCAATGCTATCTTCTCCTCCTTCTAATTTGACTGCATCTAATAATTTGAAAGTGTTGTCTATCTTCGTATTTAATATCTTGAATCATTCGTAATTGCTTTATCTTTACCCCCTCCACGTTTTATTTCTTTTAATACTCCTTCTAAAAATTCTACGTCCGTTTGCATTACCTTTATAGGATGAATGAATAGCCCTCGAACATTTAAACTCCGTCTTGAATTCATGGTTAACATGTCCTCTAACTCTTTAATGTGAACCTTCAATTTTTCTATTGAACTCATAATGGCTTCTACTTGTTGATCAATTGATAAGAGCGGGAGCATGGAAAAAGCCACGTAAAAGTTCTCGCCATTGCGACCGTAATACTCCTTCAAAACATTGTAAACCTTATCTTTTAATATTTGAAAGCCAAAATCGGTGACCTTGTAAATTTTTCGAACTCGATTGTCATGCTCTTCTTCAAATGAAACTACTAACCCATGTTCTTCTAACTCATTTGCAATTCTATATATTGAAGACTTTCCTATATTGGTCCAATTTCGCATCCCACGCTCTTGTATTCGCTTATTCACGCTATATGCATGGTTCCCATTCGGATATTCAGCAATCAATCCTAATATGATGAATCCCTTGTGATCTAACTCATATTCATCAGCTTCAGTCATATATGTTCCTTTTTTTACATTTTACAATATTCTCACTTGAGAATATATGTTCTCATATAAGAATATAATTACTATCATATTTAAACATTTCTTCAATTCATGCATTGATCATTTATGATATGATGAAAGGAGTGAGAAATAAAATGTTAAAAAAAATTGGTAAAAGTTTTAAAATTTATGAGGGATGGCAAGTAAAATTGGAAAGAGTTAAAGAAATTACTAAATAATTATTAAAATCTTTAATTATATCTATTATCTTTAATTTTACTATTTAAAATTACATTTTTTAATTTAAATTATTTAAATCTATCTTTTTAAGAAACCTTATATTCTCTTTTTTTCTTTTTTTTTTTGAGCATAGTACTGAAACTAATTATAATCAATAGGATTATATGTTCAATAAATAATAGGAGATATCAGAAAAAATGTTGCAAGCTTATGAGATGTATATAAATAGCTTTATACTTTTACCACTTTGTTTTGTTGTTCTACTTTTATTTTCATATTTTTTTGTAAAAAAAGATATAAAAAGAATTGAATTTAAAGTTGGTCTTAGAATGAGCTTTCTACCCGTTGTTATTGCTGAACTCGCATTTATGCAAGCAGGTTGGTTTGGAAACTCGTTTTTAAGTGCTATAATTCTCTATCCGATAGGAATTGTAACCGCAATAGCTAGTATTTATTATACTATTAAAAAAATGAAAGAGCAGACCGAAAAGATTAATAAAAATACAAGCAATTTAGAACAGATCATTCAAGCTTCATCTGAAAGTTCTCTCAACGTCTCAAACATTGCTACGGAATTAGCAGCAAGCGCAAGTGAAGTAAATGCTGCTTCAGAAGAAATATCAGCTACGACGTTGGAAGTTAATAACATGGCTCAGGATCAAGTATCAGACCTTGATGAAATGTATAAGATGGCAAATGATATCAAAAAAATAGCTCAAGTCATCACAAGTATTTCTGAACAAACAAATCTCTTGGCGTTAAATGCTAGCATCGAAGCAGGAAGGGCTGGAGAACATGGAAGAGGATTCGCAGTGGTTGCTGAAAAAGTCCAAAAACTTGCAGAAGAATCGAAGAGTTCTGTTGACGAAACAACTAACATTATAGAGGTTATAAATAATAATATCTCAAAATTAACGGAGAATAGCAGGAAACTATCCCTTATAATTGAAGGAATCAGTGCTTCTGCTGAAGAACAAACAGCATCAATGGAAGAAATTACATCAACGGCGAGTAAGTTAGGAACTTTGTCGGAAGAATTAAAACAAAATCTATTCAAAAACAAACCAACTCGAATGAAATAATATTGCTTCCAAGAAAATATAATAATAATAAAAAAAATTAATTATTCGCTTTTGTTATTATTCTCCTTTTTAATTTTTTTCACTTTTTCTTTTACAATATCAAGGGTTATTCCTTTAAGTTTAATGATTTTATAGATGAATAGTATTGAGGCCAAGATGATTCCTATTAAGTAGAAAATGTCAATTGTCCAGAAGAGGGGTGTAATTGCGGTAAAAAAATCAGCTTTGCCAAATGGATATAATATAGCAATAATTGCAATGAATATTATTGATATGATAATGGCAATTCGTTCATAATTTCGTGGTTCATCGAATGAGTCTATGACTAATCCCAATAGAAAGAGAACGCAAATGAAACTAATAGGCGTGAAGATTAAAGAACCAATAGCTATCGGAATTAAAAAATAAACAGCTAACTTTCTTCGATAGAGTTCCATAGTCTCCTTAATGGATTTTTGGTCTTGTAATTGTGCTTTAGCATATTTTTTCCTGAATGAAAAATATCTTTTTTTCACGCCCCTTCCTGCCTCTTTTGCTTTGCCTGCAAACCTCTTGAAACGACCTCGATCCACGGCTTCCTGAAATTCGTCCCTTATTATTGGAATTAAGTATAAAGTCAATAATAAAGAAGCTATACCATATATAAATAAAATAGTTTGAATTAACCAACTTAAAAATTCTTGGGAGCCCCCTGGACTAATGGCGCTTGAAATCGCATTATATATACCATAGATGATTAGTATTATAGGAATGATAATTTGAAAAATAACTATCACCTGAACCCCCCTCTTGCCAATTTTGTTCGCAAACTTGTCTAAAAGAAAGAGGAATGCTGACGATATGCTTAAAATCAATCCAAATCCAGATAAAAACTTAAGTGCCCAGAAAAATACCAGAAATGTGGAATTTAACGCGATTACTCCAAGTAATATTAAAATCATTAATACTGTTGTGATAGATAACCCGACAATATAAAATATCATGAATTTTTTATCATTCATAACAAGTCATAATTTATTGTAGAATTTAAATGTTTAAGATATTTACCTTTATAACTATTTATAATCAACTGGAATTTTCTTTTTAAAACTAAAATTTATCCAAATTATCCACTTTGAGGATATAATAAATAAATTGGAATAGATTTGTTCTAAAATTAGTCAAAAATAATTTTAAATTTAAGAATATTAAGTCTCATTTATATAGTTTTTTTGTAAAAAATCATTCCATATTGTTTTATATATCATAAATTTGTTGTATTAATTAAGAATTAATAATTGTTTTTCAATTATTATTCTTTTTAGACAGAAAAAATAAGTAAGGAGGGCGAAAAAATGACAGAAAATGTTATTATGATAGATAGTAGTGAATTTGGGTTAGGAAATGCAATCGAAAAAGGAAAGAGAATATTATTTGGAAAAACCAATTCATATAATATATCAGTCTTTAATGAAAATAAAACAGCTTTGAACTGCCTAGAAAATCTTGTTTTCGAAAATAAAGAGGTTTGTGCTTTAATAAAGTATTACGATTCAACTTTAACTAATTACAATGGAATGAATATCATCCGTGAAGTAAAAAGAAAGTATCCTAAAATAAGAACGATTCTTATATATTCAAATAAGCAAGAGGAAAAAAAAATATTCAAAAATAAGGAATGGATTGATGATAGCTTTTATATAAATGAACATGATTACTTTAAATCAATTGATTCTATATTTAACCAATGTTTTAATAATATTAAAATAACTGATGAAATTGAAAGACAGTCTTTGCTTGGAAAAAATATTCTAATTACAGGAGTCACAGGATTTATTGGTGGGAGATTTTTCAGAGAATTATTAAAAAATGAATCGCTAAAGTTATATCTCCTTGGTAGATCAAAGCGTGGGAGAAATTTTGAAGATAGAGTTGGAATCAACAATGAGAGAGTTATATATATTGAAGGAGATTTAAAAAATTCGAAGATTGTAAATAAAAAAAAACATCTTAATTTGTTGAAAAATAATATTGAGGAGATTTGGCATTTTGCAGCAAATACAAAAGTAGAAAGGAAAAATAGAGATGAGATTATGAAAACTAATCTCTTAGGTACCATAAATCTTATAGACTTTGCAAAAAAAATTAAAAAATTGAAATGTTTTAATTACATCAGTACAGCATATACTTCCGGCGATGCTCATTTTCCTAATGAAGTCAATGAACAAATCAATAACGTTATAACTGTATTTAAAAATCCATATGAAGAATCTAAATTTTTAACAGAATGTATTTTAATAAATTCTGGATTACCATATAGAATTTTTAAACCTAGCATGGTAATAGGAGATTCTAAAACGGGGGAGTGTGATATTAAAACAATTTACATCGCAGCATTATTGTTATATTTAGTAAAATTGAGATTTGGTAAACAACAAAATTGTTTTAAAATACCTGGAGATGATAAAACGAGGAAAAATTTAATTCCAATAGATTGTGTTGTTGAAATGATGCTAAAAATTAGGGATTCTGGGAAAGGTAAAAATCAATGCTTCGCATTAGTTAATCCGAAATGTACAACAGTAGGAACTGTTTTAAATACTGCTGCAAAACTAATAGGTATTAATCTTAATTACGATCCTGGCTTAGATAAATCAAGTATTAAAGAAATCGGTGATTACTTCATATACTCACAATTTGAGGATTTTATCCCCTACATGTCCATTTCAGATCCTTGTTTTTCTATGGAAAACACTCTTAGCATAATAGGTAATTATGAAATTCCAGAACCAAGTGAAGATTTCTTAAATTTTAGTTTGAATTCTTTCTATACTAATGTAGTGCCTAAATTACTCAAAAAAGAAAGGTTTAAAAATTTAACTGCTACTTAAAGTGAAATTCGGGAAAACCTTAAAATTATTATAAATTTTTTTTTTATTTTTCTTATTTAAAACGGTCATTTCTAAACAAGTTAATAATATCTCTAATTTTATATTTTAAATCTGATTTATTATTTAATATTTTAATCATATGATTGAAAAAACTAAAAAAATTATCAATTAATCAGAATAAAATATCATATTATTAATCTATCTTAATCTTGTTTAATATGTTCTCAAGATAGGTTATTTTATCTTCTGGAATTATTCTTTCTATTGTATTTGCCAAGGAATATTTAAATGCCCATATTTCAACATTTTTTCCTAATTTAATCACTTTTTTTATCATGGGCAAAAAATCACCATCACCAGAGAGAATGACAGCAGTATCGAAAGCATCCTCATAAGCTTTTGCAATAACATCGATAGCAAGCTTGACATCTATTTTCTTTTCAATTGCTAAATCGTTAGTCCATTTATCGAAGGATGTCTTAACCTTATACCCACTAATATTTTTTAGGTCTTTATACCATTTTTTTTTCTTAGAAGCTAAAGGATACACGACTCCCTCGTATAGCCGTATTTCAATTAAATTCCTTCCCCTTGAAATGACTTCTTTTAATTTATCATAATCCGCTCTAATATTATACTTTATAAATCCCTTGAAAATGTTACTATTATCTATAAATATCATAATTCTTTCAGTATACATTGTCCTATCTCAGGTAAATCACATCTATTATATTTTATAATAGGTAATCCATTATTAATTTAAGATTTGCTTTTAATGTGTTATAAAAAGAAAAAACATAAAAAATAAAATTAGATGGTTATAAACTCATTTAAATTTTTTCTAATATATGCAATTCTCAATTCACTTAGGTTTTCATCAGTTTCATAAAATTTATCATCAAGTTTATTCAGTTTTGCTGATTTATATAATTCAAAATATGCTCTAGATGTTCCAGTTTCTTTAGTTTTGGAATGAGTTAAAATTTCCTCATTAAATACTTTTAAAACATCCATTACTACCTTTCTTGTCCTGAATGCTTTGATCTTATTTAGACCGTCAATGAGTTCATTAAGAAATCTACCTTCTGTAATATATAAATATTGATTAAATCCTCCATTATCTATATATTCTTCTAATTTCCATGTTGTGTATATATATTGAAATCCTTTTGACAAATCCTTGATGATCTCATGGTCATTTTGATTGTTCTTTATCTTTTTGTCGAAAAGATAATCCATTATAGCTTGTTCTATTTTATCATCAGGAATTTTATTGAGTATTGTTATTGAGAGTTTATCATATTTTTTTCTATTGGTCCAAGTATCCCTTTTTGCAGAAAATTGATTAAAATCTGACATGTATATTCACAAAATATTATAGTATTTCATTTTATTAATCATTTTTTATTGAAGATGGCTCAAATAATAGAATAAAAATGTTAAATTATTAGGTTTTATCTTTTAATCAATTTACGGGATAAATTAAAATATTATTCTTTATTTTTGAGATTAAGAAAAAAGCGTAAATTTTTGTCTCTTTTGTTTTAAATATAAAAATTTTTTATTGATTAGGTTTGAACAATATTTCTATGAGTTGATTGATGCGAGGTACCATTAGTGAGGGATTGGGAAGATCTCCTTCTGCAAGAAGACAATTTTCAAATAATTGTTCAACAATGAGATCGATTCTTTCATCTTTAGGATCTTTATCATGAAGTTCTATGAGACCCTTAACAATAGGATGTTCTTGGTTGAATTCCAGTATTTTACGGGGTATCTCAAAATCCTTTCCTGACTGAGTTACTGTCCAATATCTCATTGCTCTTTGCATGCTAGAAGTCATCCCACCCGCAGGATTAGCTAAACGACAAGCATTATTATACAAACGATCAGAGATCTTTGTATCTAGTATTTTATCTCCTAACGTGGTTTTTACGTGTTCTAAGAATTTTTTTATGTTCTCTGGTAGATCTTCTTTATCTTTACCTTCTTTTTCCTTCTCTTTATTTTTTTCTTTAGCATCTTCTTCCTCTTTCTCTTCTGAAACATCAACTGGGGTGAACCTGTAATATTTAAATTCAGCATCCTCGCCCTCACCAACTTTTTCCTTGTAATCACGAATATTCATCATTAAGAAGTTATCAATAGGTTCATCGAAAAGAATAACCTCAAAATCATTCTCGTGATAATACCCTAAATGTGGAGACATCCTCATGGTGTTTAAATTTTCTCCGACCAAATAATAAATTTTCTCTTGACCTTCTTTCTTATCCTTTATATATTGTTCCAAGCTTCTATATTCATCATCTTCCGTTTTAGTTGTTTTAACTCGAAGATATTTGAGCAGTTTATCTGATTTAATAGGATCAGTTACAATCCCCTCTTTGATATAAAATCCATACGCTTCCCATATTTTTTTATATTTTTCAGGATCATTTTCAATGATATCATCCAATTCTCGGAAAAACTTCTTCACCAAGAGTTTCTCAATCTTCATCATTATTCTATTAACTTGTATTGTATCCCTGCTAATATTTAGTGGGATATCATCTGAATCCACCACACCTGTAACAAATCTCATCCAGTTTGGTATGAGGTCATTACAATTTTTCATTATCATGACGTTCTTGGAATAAAGAGTCAATCCATAATCATCTTCAGGTCTGATAATCGGTACAGAAGTTGCTTCAGGTATGAACATTATAGAGTGGAATTGAACTTGCCCATCGACTTTATAGTTGATGACATGAGTAAAATCATCATAGCGATTGGAGATGTAATGATAAAAATTTTTATAATCCTCGTCATTGATTTCATTTTGATCTTTTTTCCATAAAGGTTCCAATTCATTTACTGGTAGGGGTCCTTTCTCTTCTTCTTTTTCTAGCTCCACGTCTTTTTTTTCCTTACTTGCTTCCTTTTTCCTTTTTTCTTCTTCTTTCTTTTCCTCTTCCGTTTTTATTCTTGTTACGTAAATTGGGAATGAAACATAATTTGAATATTTTTTAACAATAGATTCAATACGAAATTGTTCTAAATATTCTTTTTCATCCTCCTTTAAATAAAGAATTACTTCTGTACCTCTATCAGTTTTTTCTGCAGATTCAATAGAAAATTCTCCAGTTCCCTCAGACACCCATTGATATGCTACTTCTTCCTTTAAATAAGATTTAGAAATAACCTTTACATTTTTTGCAACCATGAAGATCGAGTAAAATCCAACACCAAATTGACCAATTATATCTAAATCAACATCTTTTTTATCCATTTTTTGAGAAATAGTTAAATGCTCCAAGAATTTTTGCGAACCACTCCCTGCAATAGTACCTAAATTCGTGATCAATTCGTCCTTAGACATTCCAATTCCCGTATCCTTTACCGTGAGGGTGTTTTCTTCAGGATTTAATACAATTTCAATCTTTAGCTCTTCATTTGGGCCCTCAATATTTTTCTCAGTAAGGGAAATAAAATGAATTTTCTTAAGAGCGTCAACTGAATTGCTAATTAACTCCCTAAGAAAGACTTCCCTGTGCTGGTACAAGGATTTGCTTAGGATGTCTAATAATTTCTTAATTTCAGCTTTAAACTCATATTTATTTCCAGTCATATGTAAAAAAATTTATTCAAGTATTAAAAATTATATGTTTCAATAGAATTAGTGATTATTTTGCATCTATCTAAGTTTTTTATCAAAAAGTTATTGATTAAAACTCTTCATTTTTGATTTTTGAAGGTATCTTTTTAACATCTTTAGCTAATTTATATGCAAGTTGTTCCCCTTTATCGCATTCTTCTGGTGTAGGATGGCCTCTGAAAGTAATTGATTCATAAATATCCCAGTTCATGTTTTCAGAGAGCTTGTCAAAGTCCTTTTGCGCACCTCCACTCCATCCATAGGATCCGAAATAAAGAACTTTTTTATATTTTACACTTTTTTTCCTTAATAGTTCCATTAAATATTTCATCGGAGGAAACATGCTATATTCATATGTTGGGCATCCAATTATGAGCCCCGCGGATCTATAAGCATCTGAAAGGATGAAAGAAGGATCTTCATTAGGAACACGATGAACATGAACGGGAACTCCTTCATTAGCAATCCCTTTAAGGATAGCATTCAACATAACCTCTGTATTTCCATACATGCTACCCCAAACCAGGCAGATTTCTGGCTCTCCAAAATCTTTATTATAATTAGAATAACGAATATATTTATTTATTATTGCTTCAGGTGATCCTCGCCATACTAATCCATGAGACGGTGCAATGATTTTCGTATCAAAATGCTTCAATTCATCGATAGCCTTGAGAACACTCGATGAAAACATGCTGATTATGTTCGCGTAGTATCTCAAGGTCTCTTCTTCCCAATATGGCTTGTTTATTTCAGGTGTTTCATCATCAAAGATACTTCCTTGATGAACCCCAAATGCTCCAAATGCATCTCCCGTAAATAGCACCTTTGACTCTACTTCATACGTAGCCATGGTCTCAGGCCAATGGACATTGGGAATTTCCGTAAAAATAAATTTCTTTCCTTTTCCTAAATCTAATTCATCACCGGTCTTCACTTCAATGATATTCTCTGTTATGTTATAAAAACCCTCCAAGAGTTTAGCTCCTTTTTCAGTTGTTACAAATTTAGCTTTAGGAGCAATTGACTTTGATAAATAAGCAAGCCCCGTATGATCTGGTTCAAGATGATTAAGAATTACATAATCTATATCATCTGGAGAAACTTCCATTGAATTTAAATTTTCCATGAGAATATGGGACGCACCACCCCATTCTCGCACTAATTCAACAATAGCTATCTTTTCACCTTTTACAACATAAGAATTTAATGCAACCCCATAAGGAATGGGCCATATTCCTTCGAATAAATCTTCTGTATGAACATTAGCACCAATCCAGTAAACTTCTTTACCTATTTTAATTGCTTTCACGATTTTCACTATCAATTAGATTTTTTTTATATTATAAAGGATAAGGAATGCTCTTTAATAAGGATAGGACCTAGTATCTATAATTTTAATTATTATATTAACATCATGTTTTTTTCCCTTTTCTTATTGATTTCGTTAGGATGAAATAAATTATTCTATTGAACCTATATCTCAGAACTATATTTATAATTATTTTTTTAAGTGATAATATTATTAATATTAAAGTTAAAATTTAATTTGTAAATGTACTACAATTAAATTGCATTGAAATTTTAAATAAATTAGGTGATATATGTGGGTAATTTCATGTTTAAATTAGTATTAAAATTAGCAAAATGGAAATTAAAAAAGCCAGAATTTAAAAAAGAAATTTATAATGAAGAAACTGGTCATGTATGGAACGCTCGAATTCATTTTACCACTGAAGATGGTAAAGATAATTTGTATGTCATTTTTGAGAACGGAAACATGGAAATTGGAAGCAAACCTTTAGAAGATCCAACTATTAAACTTATATTTAAAAATTCTAAGGTTTTATCAAAAATTTATCGTATATCACCTCAAGATACCATGGTTTTATTGCTTAATAATCATTTTAGATACAAAGGAAACCTAACCGATATTGCACGATTTTCTTTCCTAACCGGCTCTCTCCTTCAAGGTCGTAAGAGAAAATTCCAGAAAAGGCAAGCAAAGAAAGTAAAGAAAAATTTATTATCATATGATGAGTTTCTTGACTGGGATAATGGCTCTTTAAAGTATAGACCAATAAAAAGTAAATTATTGAACCAAAAGGTTGATAATGTTAAATTCTTAGAGGATCCTTATTTAGGGAAATATAAAATTCAAGATTTTAAGCGTATTAATTATTTAAAATATAGACACTTTCAAACTCCGGGAACTGTTTGTACTGAGAGAGCTAAATTACTTACTGATTTTTTCAGAAAAAATGGGTTTTTAAAGGAAGATGGCAATGAGGATCATCCTGGATTAAGACAAGGAAAAATGATAAACCACGTTTTATCTAATAAAAAACCTATTATTCAAGATTATGATTTACTTGCCGGTACGACTACAACTAAAGAAAAAGGCGTGCTTTTATATCCAGATACTGGCGCTGTTGCTCTTTGGCCAGAATTATACACAATAGACAACCGAGATTTAAATCCTTATGAAATTAGCCAAGAAGGTATAGATATTTTAAATTACGAGGTATTTCCATACTGGTCAGATAGGAACATTAGAGAATATTGCAGGACTATGACGGGGAATCCTCTTTCTCAACAGCTTGATGAAGTGTGGATATTGTATTTTATGTGGAAGACCCAAACTATCTCACACACAATTCCAGGATTTCCATCGGTTTTAGAATCTGGTTTAGAAAAAACTATGAATGAGGTTATTAACAAAAAAAATTCAACATCAGATAAAAAGAAGCAAGACTTTTACGAGGGACTTAGATTAGCTATACAAGGTGTCATTAATTATGCAACTAATTTGAGTAAAGAGGCTCAAAAGTTAGCCGATTCTATTGATATTAATAAATCTTCGGATTCTCAAAAACAGAGGAAAAAAGAATTAGAGAATCTTTCAAGAATTTGTGCTAAAGTTCCAGCTAAACCAGCAGATTCATTTGAAGAAGCAATTAATTCTATTTGGATCACGTGGATCGCGCTCCACCACGAAAGCATGAACGCGGGTTTATCTTTAGGTAGATTAGACCAATGGCTCCAACCTTATTTTGAAGCAGACATGCAAAAAGCTACATCAGAACAAGAAAAAGAAGCAGTGATTAGAAAAACAATTGAATTAATGGGATGTTTTTTCTTAAGAACTGGAGATCACTTACCATTAGTTCCAGATATAGGAAATTATTTATTTGGTGGAAGTTCTTCTGATCAAGCGTTAACTGTTGGGGGTGTCGATGAAAATGGGGAAAATGCCGTGAATGATATGACATATATCATTCTTAAAGTAACTGAAATGCTCTGTCTTCGAGACCCTAATATGAATGCCCGTTATCACCCAGAAAAAAACTCAAAAGAATACTTGGACCGATTGTGTGAAGTTAACATCAATACAGCCGCAACACCTTCAATACATAATGATAAGCAAGTGATAAAAGCATTAACTATTCAAGGGATCCCTATTGAACATGCACGAACATGGGCGGCAACTGGTTGCGTTGAACCGACAATTTGTGGAAAACATTTTGGTCATACTAATTGTATGATGTTAAACTCTGTAGCTGCTTTAGAAATGACTTTAAATGATGGATGTCACCCTGTTATTAGTAATACATGGCAAGTTGGTCCAAGCACAGGAAGACTAAACGAATTTAAAACGTATCAAGATTTTTTAAATGCTTATAAAACTCAATTACACTTTCTAATTGATAATTCTGTTGAGTACAATAACAACTTAGGAAGAACACATCAAATACTTCATCCTACACCCCTATTAAGCTCTTTAATTGAAGGTCCACTGGATAAAGGTAAAGATTTAGTAGATGGAGCTGCTGTATATAATACATCGGGAGTGGCAATAGTAGGTTTAACAGACGTAATTGATAGCCTTAAGGTAATTAAAGATTTAGTGTATGATAGAAAAATTATTGATTTTCCAACTTTTAACGATGTAATAAAAGTAAATTTCGAGACAAAATTAGGAAATGATATATACAAAGAAATTGAGAAGCTTGAATTGTTTGGTTCTGATGATGCTGAATCTAATGAAATTGGAAAGGATTTAGTTAATTTCATATATGAGGATTTCTTATCGTATCAAAATTATAGAGGTGGAAGATATATGGCCGGTTTTTGGAGCATGAGCAACCATGTTGCGTTTGGAACACTTTCAGGAGCACTTCCTAATGGTAGAAAAGCGTTTAAATCTTTTACTCCGGGTTTAACGCCGGCACCTGGAAGAAAGGATCAATTAATTCAAAATATTCATTCTGTTGCATCCTTAGATTCGTTAAAAATGCCTAATAATTTAGCTTTTAATGTAAAACTTGTACCAAATAGTTCTGACTCTCATGATGAAACTCTCAATTACTTTAATAGCTATGTAAAAAGTTATTGCGATTTAGGTGGCATGCAAATTCAATTTAACGTGATTACATCAGATTTACTTAGAGATGCGATGAATCATCCTGAGGATTATGGCTGGTTAATTGTTCGAATAAGCGGGTATAACGCATATTTCACAGATTTGAATCGAGACATGCAATTAGAGCTTATTGAAAGACACGAGTTCGTTTCCCATTAGTATCAAGACGATGAAAGCAAAAATCGTAGAAATAAAAAGAAACTCATTAGATGATGGTCCTGGAATTAGGACTGTTATATTTTTCAAAGGATGTCCACTTTCTTGTGTATGGTGTCAAAATCCAGAAACAAAATCATCAAGTCAAGAAATAACATTTATTAGCAAAAATTGTAGGAATTTAAAAAAATGCATTGACGCATGTGAAGTTAATGCCATTAGCTTCTTAAATAAATTTCGAATTAACCGTGATATATGTAATTTATGTGGAAAATGCATTGAAGCGTGTGATAATGGCTCTTTAAAATTCGTGAGCGTAGAATATGAATTTAATGAATTAGTTGAAATAATTCTAAAAGATAAATCTTTTTACGACAATTCTGGAGGGGGAATCACCCTATCTGGAGGAGAACCTACTCTACAAATGGAATTCTTAAGTGAATTTTTAAAAGAAATAAAAAATAACGAGATTCACGTATGTCTAGAAACCTGTGGATATTATAATCAAAATAATTTTAACAAATTAATTCTACCTTATATAGATCTTATTTACTTCGACCTGAAAATATATGATTCTAATTCACATGAAAAATATTGCAACGTTCCTAATAAAATAATATTTAATAATTTTGAAGATTTAGTGAAAAGAAATGATATTCGCTTTCTTACGAGGATTCCTTTGATTCCAAAAATAACTACGACTAAAAAGAATTTGAAAGATCTGGTAGATTATTTGAGATCTAATGATATTAAAGAAGTTGCACTCCTACCTTATAATCCTTTGTGGCTTTCAAAATTAGATTCTCTTGGAATAAAAAAGGAGTATTTTCATTCAAACTGGTTAAGTAAGAAAGAAAAAGATAACATAAAAAAACTTTTTACTGATTTTGAATTTAGAGATTTTTAAAATCTTAACTCTGTATTATGCGCTTGACATCAAATCTTTTCATTTATGAATCTAATTATACTTAGATATTATTTATTCAGGTATAGAGGCTCTATATTTATTTAATGAGTTTTCATCATCTACTGTAAATCTTACAGCTATAATTATTAAAAATGTAGGAATAATCCCTATACAACCTATTAAAAAGAAACTTAATGAAAAAACATTATTAAAATAGACATTTAAAAAAAGTTGACCCACACTATCAATCAAATAATGTAAAATGATACCTGGAAGTAAACTATTCGTTTTGATATAAATATACGCGAATGCCATACCAAAAAATGAAGCATAAATGACTTGAAAAATTACATATACCCAGTTACTTCCTAAAAATAGAAGCGTCAAAACATTAAATATGTGATAAGATCCAAAAATTATACTATTGATCACAATGGCTCTCTTTTGGTTGTATTTTTTCAAAAGCATGGGTAACATTACTCCACGAAATGCTATCTCTTCCCAAATACCAGGAATGAGCGCGATTATGAAACATAACCATCCAAATCTAATTAAACCCTTTTGGAAAACAGGATTTCCAAATATAATATTAGGATCAAGTACAAAATCTCCAAGAAGAATTGCTCCAAATAGTACAACATTGCTAAAAATTCCAAATGTTGCAATGCTTAATAAAATATTTCTTGAAACGGGTTTAACAGCGCTTAATCGTATATTTTTCAAGTATTCTTTAAATGTTTTTTGAGGTGTAGGTAGTTTTAATCTAAATGGAATTATGAATAACCAAAATATAGCTAAGAGCGCAAATTGAATGATAATCTCGAGAATATATGCTGCTATAAAGTTTTCATTTATTAATATATAAAATATTGGAAACATTAATAACTCAATTAAGGTTGTAAACGTCATTAAAAAAACCACATATGATAAACCTAAAACAACGTTCGCTGTTATAGGATGATTTCTTAAAAATCCTCCCGTCTCAAAATCTTGCATTTTTTCAATTTTAGGAAACATCCTTGTAAAGACAAAGCTCAAGATTAACAGTGAAATACCACCTGCTATCAATGAAATGATAATAATTATTTCAAGAGCAGAATAAAAAGCAATTCCCAATATGATTATCAACAGGTATAATCCAGCGCCCCCTAAAACAATCAATACCCATTTAGCTATTTTATGTTCTTTATGAAGCTCTTCTAAGATATATTTGTATTTTAATTTTCCAAACAAAAATACTTTCAACTCAAATATTAAAAATAAGAAACTCCATGCGATTGGTAAAGAACTTATTAATAATAAGAATATTATGAATGAATTTGTCATTATTACAAGAATTATAGAAATTATAAAAAGTGATATCGCCTGAATTGCCATCATTAAAATTATTTTAGCGATAGCTTGATCTCTTGGAACAATAGGCAATGAAGCAATTATTGATGATCCTGATTCTTCCATGTTTAACAATCCTATAATTAGCATTATTGGTGATAATAAGAAAACTCCAAGAATTATCATCCATAAACCGATAGCATAAAAAGGGTTAGAATTCATGTCTAGTGCACCTTGGAATGCTACGATCATAATGATGGGATAAATTACGGGAAGGAGGATATATATAAAAGTCTGCATATCGTGACTTGCAGAGATAATATCCTTACGAATATAAGATTTTAAAGGGGTTTTTGATTTAATTTCTACATTGATTTCTTCTTTTTTATCAGAAATAATTAATTTTTTCTTTTTAACTCTAACCTCCGTCATGGTAACTTCGTGCAAGGATTGTATGGCTTTCCTATACAATCCAAATACAAGTAAAGCAAATAAACTGAGTCCTATAATTGAAGAAATAAGTAATTCAAGTGAAAAGTAACTTGGATAAATTCCTAAAGAGATTATATATCCTTGGGTTATTGGAAGAGGTATAAGACTCAGGATTATATTTAAAAGCATGTCCGGATTGTTCACGGAAAAAAAATCAATTAAAAAATCGAGAAACGAAATCGCTGCTTGTAGCATCAATGATGTTCCAAGAACTAATATCATATAACCTACAATCGTTACTATTCTAATTAAATTGCTTCTCTTACTAGTTTGCGCTTCTTCACTGAAAAGTTGACTGATTTTCTTTCCTATAATAATGAGAATGGAAAAACCAAATAATGAATTGAGGAGCGATACAGCAAGGCTTAAAACAAATACTAAGGGACTTTGAGTTGCTATTAACAATACAATTGGAAATGAAAAAGCCATCATTATTATTGGAATATTAATGTTTCTAAAAAGTGTCATGACCGCTATTTTCTTTAATTTATTTTCCGAAATAGGAAGAATTTGAAGCATTTTAAAAGCATTTCCAGTCATTAATGATCCTGTAGCAAATAATCCTCCCATCATGATATAAAGTAATGAAACTAGAAAAAAAATTCCCGATACGAGATTTGATAATAAATGAAAAGTTGCGCTTGTAATTAAAACGGTATTCGATGCATCAAAAATTTCTAAATAACTTACAATTGGTATTATTGGTATAAATAAAAGGGCAGATCCTATTCCTATTTTCATAGCTCTAGCTTGATTTCTTATTGTCTTGTTATTTTTTTTATATTTTTCGAGTAACCTGCTTTGTTGGGCACCAGCAGATTGGAGCTGGGAATCCATTAATATTTCAAGTTGTGTATATTTCGAAATAGAATAGGGTTTTAACTCTTTATTCTCCATGTTCTTTATTATTCTCTTCATTTTTTATTTTTTTTTATAAATTACTCGTAATTTTTTTACTATATCATTTACAGAGGTATCTTGCTCTGTTAAACGCAAGAATACTTCCTCTAAATTTGCACCTATCTTGTTTGCCTGACCTCGTAAGTCTTCTATAGAGCCTATTCCCACTATTTTTCCTTTATTAATGATTCCAATTCTATCACATAATTCTTGAGCAATTTCCATTATATGAGTGGAAAAAAGGACAGCTCCTCCATTTTGAGTATGCAAATCTAAAATTTCTTTAACTACTCGAACTGACTTGGCATCAAGACCCGATAAAGGTTCATCCATGATTAATAAATCTGGATCATGCAAAATCGCAGCAATTATTTGCATTTTTTGCTTATTCCCATGTGATAAGGTCGCAATAAGATTTTCATAATATTCAAGAGCTTCCAAGCTTTCTAAATATTCTCTTACACGCTCAGTGGTTTCTTTTTCATCTAAATTACGAATGGAAGCAATAAAATCAAATAAATCATGAGGTGTAAGGGATTTAAATATTAAGGGTTCTTCAGAAACATACCCCACTCGCTTTTTAATTTCTATCTCATTCCTCATAGGATCTAATCCCAATACCCTCATTTCACCATCATCAGGTTCAAGTAAACCTAATAGAAGTTTTATGGTGGTGGTCTTTCCCGCACCATTAGGTCCCAAGAGTCCAAAAACCTCTCCAGATTTCACACTAAAAGATATATCATTAACAGCTTTAACATCTCCAAAAAACTTTTTTAAACCTTCAACCCTAATCATTTCTGAATTTGACAAATATATCACGTGTTATTTTTACTTTAATAAAATTAAAATTTGTTTTAATTGAGAATCAACCTTATCTAAATTTTTTTTTTGGCTTAATTGTGATTAAACGTAGTGCAATTAAGATATATGATTTAAGATTATAAATCTATATTTAAAACCATCTGGTCAATTTTTGAATTATTAACAAATTAAGTTAATAAAATATTCCAAAGAAATGTGGAATAATTCTGACTTCTAAATGAAAAAATTAATAAATTCTATAATTATATCGTTTTAATATAATAAAAATAAAATTAGTCAGATGAAGCAAAATAATCTTCATATGCTCTTCTATATTCATTAGCAATATTTCTTTTCTGTTCTTCTTTTTTAAGAATATATGGTTTTAATTCTGATTCATCATTTTTCATCTGTTTTATCAACAAGTAATCCTTTTTTTCTATATCTTTAATTTCAAAACTCAATCCACAGGTTCTACAAAACAACGTCTTATTCTTGGATCCTAAAAGGTTATCACATTCTGGACAAAATTTCATTGAATTAACTCTTCCATATTTATTTTATGTTAGTATTATAATTTTTTTATTTCAATTTTACACATAAAAAGCGGATTTAAATCATATTTTAAAAATAAAAAAAGAGAAAGATCTTTTAAATTTAAGAAATCCATGACTAGACATGCATTTTTAATATTTTTTTGACCTTTCACCTCACTTTTTTAATTTTAAAATTATTTGATGAGGGATAGTAATAAAAAGTCCCAGTTCACCAGTACACAACTAGTCTTTCGAGTATTTAAATTTTATTAACTCCCAATAAAATGAATTATAATCGCCAATACTTATAAAATAGACTTTTAACTGATAATTTAAATTAATTATATTATATTAAAAAAGGGCCTACTCTAAATTATCTAAGAAATGAAAATAAAATAATTATTTATTTAAACCTGTATTTCCATTAAAACATATAATTTGAATAAAAAGCAATAGATCTGACTTATTGGACTCAGAATGAAGTTTCCTGGAGATATACTCGATAAAGAGAAAAGAAAAAAATGGAGTAAGTCATCTTCAATTAAACGTCATGATCTATACAATTTCGAAGCAAAAATTGATTATAAATATTCTCTTGAAGAAATTAATAAGAATAGAAAGAAAACATCATATCTTTTGGATACATACTTTTTTATTCCCCAATCCCTCCAAATAAATAAAAATAGCTATAATAAGGAGCAATTTTTTTCTGATTTAAATAATCGAATCCGTTTTAAAACCCCTCAAATGTCAATTGAAGGAATTTTAGACCAAAATAATCAAATATCTCCTTTAAATGTAATAAAAAGAAATCTCAAACAACTTGAATATGGAAACATAAATATATCAATAACTAAGACAATCATGAGAGAATTAAGATTACTCGCATGCATTGTAAAAACAACATTAAAAGGTGAATGCGAGTTCTTATTAGAGAATTTTCAAAGTAAAAAGAAAGAACATGAGCTGTCTGATATTTTAAAAAGTCATATGGATAGTCTTAAAGAATTTATAGGTGAGATGGAAGGTATTAGAAAAAAAATAATGAAATATCAAATCCCAATACAATTAAGAGATTCATTTCATTATTCAAATGAATATATAAGTTTACAAATTGAAAAATGGTTTACTATTATTTTAATGGGATTAGAAAAACAATTAAGCCGAGATGTCCAAGATTTAATTATTAAATTTATGGAGAAAGAACAAGCTTATCGAGAATCTTTAAATAGTACCTTAACATTGAAAGAAGACTCTTCTAATGAAGAATTTTCATATTTTGAAGGAATAACGAAAAAATATGTTCAAGGGGTCTTATATTTAAAAAAACAAAGAAAAGATCCACAATCTTCATCCTTGCAAATTCTTTATTCAATAGCTGCAGGTTTTGCAATGTTTATTTCATTATTTCTGGGATTTCTCGTTCTTGTGATTTTTGAATTAAACTCTCTTCCATTTATTATTGCCATGGTGGTTGTTTACATGTTGAAAGATCGAATAAAGGATAATATTAAGGGAATTTCTCAGAAAGCAGTAGGGTTTGTTTTTCCTGATCAAAGAAATGATATCGTGGATGGATTCTTTGGAGAAAAAATTGGTGAAAGCAAAGAAAAGGTTAATTTTATAGAACCAGAAAAAATCCCCTCAGAAATAATTAAAATAAGACAATCGAGTAAAATAAGATCAATTGAGGAAGAAGGAAAACCCGAAGATTGTTTGTTATTTAGAAAAGAAATCGTACTGTTTCGAGAAAAAATTGATTCATTACACACAAGAAGAAAAGACATCTCTGACGTGACGAGATTTAATATTCAAAATTTTTTACGTTATGCAGATGATCCTTTTGAAAAAATATTCGCTTGGAATGCTAATAACCACCAAATTAAATCGATAAATATCGCGAAAGTATATCATTTAAACGTGATTATGAAATTAATTACTTTTCAAGGAAAAAAAGGAATTAATGTCTATTTCAAGAAATATCGGATTATAATAGACCAACAGGGGATCAAAAGAGTTGTGGAACCAGATATTACATTGTAAATGAATATTATTTCAATCTCAGTAAATTCTTTTTTTTTTACAATTATATCAGAAAATTAGTATTTATTTAATACATGAGTGATTTAATTCACACCCATTCAAGTTCTTTATATTTTTTTATACCTTTTATTAGTAAGTCTTCGATTTCTTTCAAGAGGTTAGAGTCAGTATTGTTTATATTGAAACACGACTTTCCTTTTAGAAATTTTTTTAATTCTGGTCTTATATTCTTGAAGGAGTTGGGATGTGAATAAATAGGTGAAAAATAAAAACTAACATAACTTTTTTGTTGAATGACTCCCGCAAGATACGTATTTTGTGGTTTTTTTCCAAAAAGACTTACCTGTTTATTTCCATATAAATGATATTCCGGTTTTTTTGTTCTAGCTTGAGATCCTAAATATTTATCGGTTATTAAAAACGTCTCTGAATGTTTTTCTAAAATTTCTTTTATTTCACTGAAAATTTTTTCAAGATTTTCCATGTTTACACTGAAGTTAAATTAAAATTTAATTCTATATTTTATATAACCTTAATTTCTTCACTTGATCTAATTATAATTTATAAACCTTCTCTGTTTATTATTATTTTTTAATATTATAATCTTCAATTCTATTTCTACCTCTAAATACAGAGAAAAATAAACTAAAAAGTATGAGAATCAAGTAAATTATGAAGATTAAACGCGCACTAATCATAACCTGTGGGTAGTAGATTGGTGTAATCTCAACATTTCCAATTATTATCCCCGTCATTAAAGTCCAAAGTCCGAAACTAAGAGATTGACCAATTGTTCTAGTGGTGCCTTCAAGACCTGAGGCAATCCCTAGATTTTCTGTGGGTGTAGAACTCATTATTGCTCTAATGTTAGGTGGTGAAAAAAATGCCGTACCTAGACCAAGAATACCCAATGAAAGAAAAACTAGATAAATTGGAAAACTATAATTTATAAAAATCAAAATAGATATGCCCATTAAAGATATAATAATACCTATGGAAACCAGCTTTCTAGATTCCATTTTATCTGATAATCTTCCAATAATAGGAGAGAAAACAGCTTGCATTAAAGGAGCTATTGATAAAATTATTCCTGCATTAAATATTGTCAGGTTATATAGATATTGCATTAATAAACTTAATACTAAAGCTATAGCATTAGTTGAGAGGTAATAAAAAATAGAAACCATGCAAGAAAATGAAAAATAACGATTAGATCTGAATAAATTTAGATCAAGTAATGGATTATTTACTCTTTTTTCCCAAAAAAGGAATATTGTTATTCCAATCCCGGATAATATTAAGAGGATATATGCAATAACATTAGGGAAAAGTGTAGTTGCATAAATCAAGAAGAATAAGAATAAAGCAAAAATAATTGAACCAAAATAATCTATTTTCTCTCTTTTTTCGTTTTTCCATTCCCCATCAACTTTAAATAAGATTAGACAAATTACAATAATGCTAAATGGGATGTTAAACCAAAATTGGCTTCTCCATCCTAAATACTGAGTCATGAGACCTCCCAATAAAGGTGAGAGTGTTAATCCGATGTAAACACACATTACATTAATACCTATTACTTTCCCTCTCTCATTGGGGGGAAAATTTGCTGTCAATATTGCATTAGTTGTAGAAAACATTAATGCGGTTCCAATCCCCTGGATAAATCTAAAAATTATAAAAATATTTGACATGTAGGTAAGTGCTAACAATATTGAAGATATTAGAAAAAGAATTATACCTGCAAGGAATACTTTTTTCCTCCCATAAACATCGCCAATTTTACCAAAAAATATTTGAAACATTGCTGTCGCTAAAATAAAAATATTTGTAACCCAACTTATAGTGACTACATCCATGCCCAAATCTATTTCAATGCTTTTGGCTGATATAACTGTTGTGTATGCTGAAAATGCGGTTAAAAATGAGGATAATGAAATAGCTATTAAAATAATTTTTCTATTTCCTGTATGCTTGCTTATTTCATTCATATAAAAACCTATTAATTTTTGAATAAAAAATTATCTAATATATTTAATAAATAGCTATATTATGTTTAGATACTCGTTATATTTTACTTCGAATAATACTTCTTCTCATTGAGGCATAAATAATTAATTTTAATTCTCTCGTCATTTTACTAACGTAAAATACTCTATTAGAGAAGAAAAGACAATACTTTTTAATAACAATGACAAATATCTTATTACATTAGATATATTTGATTGTTCATTAAAATATATTCTATATAAAGTAATGTAAATAGAAGGTGAAAAAAATGGTTGATCAAAACTTAATTGATAAATTAAAAGGGTGGCGAGATAATCGGCCAGATCCAGATAGTGTCGATGAGGCTTTTGGTTTAGAGTTCCTTACCACATTATTTACAATTTTCAAGCAATTATCAGAAGAAGACGAGGATTTAAAGGAAGAAGTGGAAGACGCGGACATTTGCATGCAATTTATAATGACTTGGGAGGGTAAGGAATTTAAATTTTGGATCTCTGCTCGAGATGAAAAAATCGATTTCGGTGCAGGAGAAGGTCCTGATGTGACGGTTACGATGATTGCTGATGCCGAGAAAATGTTTAATATTTTATCGGGAGAAGTTGATTCTACCCAAGCATATATGGCTGGAGATCTTAAAATAGAGGGAAATTTACAAGATGCCATGGCCTTTGGCGAGATTGCTGGTATTGCGGCAGAATTGATTGAAGAGCTAATGGGTTAAACTTTTTTTTTTAATTTAAATCATCTTTTTATTTTTTATTTTTTTTACCCGGATATTAAATGAAATTGAGTGAAAATGATGGTTAATCAAAACTTGATTGATAAATTAAAAGGATGGCGAGAAAATCCACCAGATCGAGAGAGCGTGGATGAAAAATTTGGTGAAGAATTTCTTAACACTTTATTTTCAATTTTTAAACAATTATCCGAAGAAGACGAGGATTTGAAGGAAGCAGTGGAAGATGCGAACATTTGCATGCAATTTGTAATGATCTGGGAAAGTAAGGAATTTAAATTTTGGATATCTGCTAGGGAGGGTAAAATCGATTTTGGTGTAGGAGAGGGACTTGATGTAACGGTTACAATGAAAGCGACTGCAGAGAAAATGTTTACGATTTTAACCGGAGAAGCTGAGGCCACATCGGCATACATGTCCGGAGAATTGACAATAGAGGGAAATTTACAAGATGCAATGGCATTTGGGGAGATTTCTTCAGTTGCAGCAGATTTAATTGAAGAACTTATGGATTAGGACCTTTAATTTAACATAATTCTCTCTTTTTTCAATTGTTAATCTATTTTCTTCACATTTTTTATTTAAAATTGAAAAGAAATAATCTTCTTAAACCATATTTAATTTAGGTAATCTAATAATAAGAAATTCATTGAGACTTGATTAAAATGACTAAAAAATCGTTTAGTTTTGAATTTATTGAAAAAAATATGAGAAAGAAAACATTTGGCATTCTCAGCACAGTTGATTCGGATGGTAAATCACAATCAACAGGAATTTTATATGCCGTGTCTCCACCATCATCAAAATTTTCTCTCTATGTATTAACTGACAAGAGATACAAGAAAGTTCAAAATATTTTAAAAAATGCTTCAGTATCCTTTGTCATTCCGTTCCCACATTATGTTCTTCGATTTGTTCCCGCTTCTTGCGTCCAATTTCAGGGAAATGCTAAAATCCTCCCAATAAATAATAAAGATGCCCAAGAAGCATTTACTAACAGTCATAAAATGCTCAAAATGAACTTGGATCAAGTTAATAAGTTAGAAATGGATAAAGAAGAAACAGTTTTCATCAAGATCGTTCCCTCAAGTAAAATCTCTTGTTATGGTTTAGGTATCAGCATGATGCAACTTCGGAAAAACATTGAAATTGGTTCTTATGCCGTCAATGTCCCCCAAGAAAGACTTTAACCTCAACATGATACTTATGAAATAACGATTTTCAAAGATTAATCTTCCTCATTTTGTTCAGCGTCATCATCTTCTTGATTATCTCTTAGTTCATTTAGGAAATCTGTTAAATTTATATCAGAATTTAAATTCTTTAGAAAAGAAAACTTCTTGCTAGGTGTATCTTTTAATGGAAATATTTTGTCAAGGATTTTTTCACCAATCATGAATATGGGAATCTCTTGATATACTTTTTTACTCGCTATTTCCTTCAAAAAATCATATGGATCTCTCCCAGACATCATTGCATTCATCAAGATACAGGTAATATTCATGTATTCTTTCTTGAGTACTTCTAAAGCCTCTTGAGAATTTAAACAAATAATTGTTTCAAAACCTGCGATTTGCATCGTTTTTGCGGTAAGTAGGGTAATGTCTTGCTCATCCTCAAAAATAATTATCTTCTTTTTTTTTGTCATTTTTCAAAATTTTATATGGTAATTTTAAAAATTATAGGCTAAATTATAAACTATGAGGTAGGATTATCTATTTCATGCTATTGATACTATTAACTTACTTATCAAAAAAAAAGACTATTTAGTCTATTAAGATAAAAAAACAGCTAAAAATTGAAAAATAAGTAAAATTTAATAGGAAAACTAACATATTAGAACTAATCAATTTTTAATTTAAAGATTTTAATAATAGAATGAATTATATTTAAGCGAATTAAGAAATGAGTGATAAAAGAAAAAAGCTCTGGGAACCCTCCGAAGAGTGGATAAAAAACGCTGAGGTCACTCGCTTTATTGAATTTGTTAATGAAAATTATGGACAAAATATTAAGGGAGCAAAGCTCCTTTATAAATGGTCAATTGAAGCAATACCCGATTTCTGGGATGCCATATGGAAATTTTCCGGTATGATTGTCTCTAAATCTTATGAAAAAGTAGTGGAAGATTTAAACATTTTCCCGGGTACTAAATGGTTTCCTGGGGCGAGGCTAAACTTTGCAGAGAATCTCTTGAAATATAAAGACAAACAATTAGCATTCATTTTTCAAGGCGAGACAAAAGTATCAAAACAAGTGACCTATACAGAATTAAATAAAATTGTTGCTCGTTTAGCTAGGGCTCTCAAGGAATTGGGTGTTAAAGTTGGAGATCGAGTTGTATCATATATCCCAAACTTAATTGAAACACCCATTGCAATGTTAGCAACAGCAGCTCTAGGAGCAACCTGGGCATCTTGTGGAGCGGAACTACAAACAAGTGCCGTGATTGATAGGCTTGGTCAGATAAAACCAAAGGTTCTCTTTACTGTAGACGGGTATCTTTATCGAGGTAATGTTTTTGATATCCGAGAGAATGCAAAAAAAATTATTGAAGCAATCCCTTCCATAGAAAAAGTCGTGGTGGTTTCTTATGTTTCAGACGGAAAATGTGATGTGAGCGGCATTCCTAAAGCTATTAATTGGGAGGATTTTCTATCTAAAGAGGAAAATCCTTCATTAGAATTTGAGCAATTACCTTTTGAACACCCCATGTACGTGATGTTCTCTAGTGGAACGACTGGAAAGCCAAAATGCATGGTTCAAAGCGCGGGTGGCGTTCTAATCAATCATTTAAAGGAACTTATCCTCTCTACGGATTGCAAAAGAACCGATGTTATCACTTATATCACGGCTCCTTCATGGATGATGTGGAACTGGCTTATCAGTGCTTTAGGTACTGGAGCAACAATTTTCTTGTATGACGGAAATCCTTTATACCCCGATCCTCTCAGATTCTTTGAATTAATTGAACAGCACAAGATCACCATATTTGGCACTAGTGCCGCATATATCCATTATCTCATGGGTATCGATGCTAAACCTGCTGAAAAATATGATTTAAGTGCACTAAAAGAAATCTCCCAGACCGCTTCTACACTTTCTCCTGAAGGATTTGACTATGTGTATCAAAAAATTAAGAAAGATCTCTTTTTCAACTCCATTAGTGGTGGAACAGATATTAATGGGTGCTTTGCTGGAGCTCTACCTATATTACCTGTATATTCTGGAGAGATACAAGGTCGAGCGTTAGCTATGAAAGTTGAGTCTTATGATGGAAAAGCAGAACCCGTTGAAGACGTGCAAGCTGAACTTGTCTGTGAAGCACCTGCTCCATCAATGCCTATATACTTTTGGGAAGATGATAAGAACATGACGAGGTACAAGGCAGCCTATTTTGACTATTATAAGGATATTGGCAAAAATGTCTGGAGGCATGGCGATTATATCGTCATTCATAGTGATACTGGAGGTATTACCTTCTGGGGGCGATCAGATGCCGTCTTAAAACCAAGTGGAGTACGTATAGGGACTGCGGAAATATACAATGTTGTTGAACAATTACCCGAAATTGCTGATTCGCTAGTTGTTGGTCAGAAATGGGAGGGAGATATACGAATCATAATGTTTGTTTTGTTAAATGAAGGATTTAAATTGAATGATGAATTAAAAACTAAAATAAGGCAAACTCTTCGAGAAAAGACCTCACCTAGACATGTACCAAAGCTAATCTATGCAACTCCCTCCGATGGTATACCTTATACATTTAGTAACAAAAAAGTAGAAATTGCTGTTACAAAAATCATCCACGGAATGGAAGTCGCTAACCGTGGTGCTCTCCGGAACCCAGAATCTCTGGATTTTTACATGGAAATGAAGGATAAACTTCAATAAATTTTTTTTATTTTTCTTTTTTTTCTGAATTATTTTTAAACAAATTTTTTAAGAGTAGATTATACTTTTTTGTCCTTTTAGGCTTTCTTCAGTAACCTGTTCCTTTTCCAACTTGATCGACCAACTCTTCGACATATCGTTGATCGCCAAA
>JBHLME010000144.1:0-10317 GCA_048938445.1 Promethearchaeota archaeon
AAATTATTAGAGTGTCATTTGTTATTTTCGATAAATGATCAATAACATTATGTTGTGACAGAGCTGGAGCTTGGTTATAGTAATCTTGCGGTCTCGTAGGATTGATTGAACTATCTCTAATTAAATCTTCAGCAGTAAACATTCCATGTATTTTTTCTTTAGGATGCTCTTTCATGAATTTTATAAACTCTGGAGTATATCCTCCCTCTGCTCCTTCATAAAACGCCCTTATAGGATCTTTTAACTTCAATTCATGATTAGCGATTTTAGAATCAATGTATTCCTTTATTTCAGCATTACTATATTCTACTTTTGGAACTGTATTTATAAGTATCAATTTATTTACATAATCGGGATATTTTAAAACAAAATTTTGAACAATCATGCCCCCTAAAGAATATCCTAGTATGTGTGTTTTTTTGATATTGAGATAATCCATCAGAGCTCTTGTATCCTCCACGAACATTCCCATTGAATAAGGTTCATTAGGACGGTCAGATTTTCCCGATCCCCTATTATCAAATCGTATTACTTTATAACTTTTTGAGAGGATCTCAACTTGTCCAATGAATACTTCTTTTTTGGAACCAAATCCATGTATTAAGAAAAGTGGTTCTCCTTTCCCTCTAATTTCATAGCATATATTTATTCCATTTAATTCTGCAAATAACTCGTTCATGATGCTTGAATAAAATTTAACATTAAATTATAAGATTATGATGAGATTTTACACCTATTAACATTAGTATGAAAATATAAATATAATTTCTTTTATGATTTATAGAAAGAATTTTTTCTTATTCAAGTTCATCAATACTCACCTGACAAATATGGAAGAAAAATATAAAAAAATATTTGAAAATGTTAGTGATATAATATTTTTATTAGATCTTGAAGGGAACATCATTGATATTAATAAAACAGCAAGTGATATATTAGGTTTTACCAAGGATGAACTTATCAAAAATAAGAATTATAAATCCTTTATTGATAAAAAGATTATCCAAGATAACATTTCCCAAACAATTGAAAAGGATTTTTATGTTTTTGAGTATGATTTAAAAAAAAAAGATGAAACTCTTGCTCCTGTTGAAATTAGCATGAAGTTGTTTGACCTTGCTAATGAAAGAATCATACTAGGTGTTGCTCGCAATATTAAAAAAAGAAAAAAGATTGAAAAAGCGTTAAAAGATAAAATAAGTGAACAAGAATTACTTTTAGATAATTTGGATTTTCAAATTTGGTATTTAGTAGAGCCCGAAAGTTATGTGGCAGTGAATAAAGCTCGAGCAGAATTTTTAGGTTTTAAAAAAAAAGATTTGGTAAGTAGAAACATTTATGAATTCCAAAGTAAAAAAGAAGCTGATGCATGTTTTAATGGGAATGAAAGAGCCTTTTTAGAGAAATGCCAAATCCGAACGGAAGAATGGTTAAAAAATGCTAAAGGAGAATACAGATTGTGTAGAGTAATTAGAACTCCAAAATTAGATGAGAATGGCAATGTTGAATATTTAATCTGTACTTCAGAAGATATTACTGAACTTAAAAAAGCCGAAGAAGAAATGAAAAGTAGAATTAAAAAGACAGAAATATTAAATAAAATCATTATTGCGGGTAATGAAGCCAAAGATGTAAATAATCTTTTAAAAATAATATTAGCTTCTACCCTAGAATTATTAAAATTTGAAGGTGGGGGAATATATTTACTTGATAATAACAATGGATATGCCAAGGTAGTATGCAATATAGGTCTTCCAGAAGATTTCGTAGAAAACGTAAAAAGTGTAAAAATTGATGAATCACCATATAATATGATTTTTTTACAGGGAAAAGCAATTTTTACAGCTGATTATCATAAAATCCATCCTGAAAGATCAAAAAAGTGGGGCCTTTTATCCTTAGCAAGTGTTCCAATAATTGCTGAAGAGCAAATTATAGGGGCTTTAAATATTGCGTCAATGAGTCGATACTCCTTCTCAGAAGAGGAACGAGATTTATTACAATTTGTTGGAAGAGAAATGGGCAATATTCTCTCAAAATTGAAAGCTGAAGAAAAACTAAAAGAATCAGAAGAACGCTACCGACAAGCTTATAATCGAGTAGATTTTTATAAAAATATATTTGCTCATGATATAAACAATATTCTTCAGAACATAAAAATGGGTATTGATCTTAATTTAAAAAAATTAAATTCAAATAACGATATTGAAGTTATTAGGAAACTTAATTTAATGATAAAAGAACAAGTAAATAGAGCTGAAAAACTTGTATCAAATATTCGAAAACTCTCACAAATGGAAGAGGAAGTAGAAATCAAATTAAAAAAAATAAACCTAATAAATGTATTAGAAAATTCTATAAAATATATAAAAAAGGGATTCAAGTTTAAGGAAACAAATATAATTCTTAATGCAAACTTTAAAAATTTATACATTAATGGGAATGAATTACTACAGGATGTATTTGAAAATATTTTAATCAATTCTATAAATTATACTGAAAAAGACATTGTAAATATTGAAATTAATATCTTAAAACAAAAAAAAAAAAAAATTAAATTATATTCGAATGGAGTTTATAGATAATGGGATTGGAATTCAAGATTCTTTAAAAAAAAGAATTTTTGAAGGTGGCTTTAATAAACATCCAAGTGTGAAAGGAATGGGTTTGGGGCTTTCACTTGTAAAAAAGGTAATACAAACATATAATGGTACAATCTGGGTTGAAGATAAAATAATAGGAGATTATTCTAAGGGTAGCAAATTCATAATATTAATCCCCGAAGTTAAGTAATTAACAGAAAAGATAATTGGATCATAAATTGAAGGTGTATAAAAAATAGTATCTGTGTTTATAGTTGAGGATGATTTAACTTTACAAAAAATATATTTGGAAATTCTCACGACATTCGGATATGAGGTAATAGATACCGCAATTAATGGGGAAGAAGCCGTAGAAAAATTTAAATCCTTTTTAGAAAAACCAGAAATTATAATAATGGATTATAGAATGCCTCTAAAAAATGGCATAGATGCCACAAAAGAAATATTAAAATTAGACTCTGATTCTAGAATAATTTTTGCAAGTGCTGACTCTTCTATAGAGACATTAGCTCTCTCAATAGGTGCTATTTCTTTCCTTGAAAAACCTTTTGATATTGATAATTTAATCGATTTAATTCAAAAAATACCACAAATGCTATAGTGGTTAAATTAACATATTTTAAGAAAGAAATTCTGGTTAATTTTATTGGTATTCGATTTGTGGTCAAAAAATAACAAGAAAAATATAAATACAACTTTTTTTTTATAATAGAGTGAATTAAAGTTTTAAATTATTTCATTTATAATTTCAACTTTTCTAAAAAACCGATTAATATTCCTTAGGGCAATGTTTATATGAACATTCAATACATGCCTGTGGTTGATAGTCTTAAAGCAATAGTAATAAGCTTGTCCAAAGATTATAAAATTATGGATTTAAACCGAGAGGCACAAAGATATTATGAAATGAATCCTGAGGATGTAATTGGAAAACAGTTTTTAAAATATTTTATTCCTAAAGAAAATCATGAAGTCATACAAGAAATTCTTCAAAATGTTGTTGATGGAATAAGTACAAATGGATATGAAATACTAATTAAAACCAGAAACAATCGAGAATTTATTATTCAATGGACTTTCTCACGTTTAATTGATAATGAAGATCAATTTATTGGAATGGTTGCTCTTGGACAAGATATCACGCCTTTTAAAATTAAAGAAAAAAAATTAATGGAATCTGAAGAAAATTACAAGATTTTCTTACAAAATTTTCAAGGTATTGCATATCAAGCATATCTAGATACGTTTAAACCTAGGCTTTTTATAGGTAAAGTAAAGGAAATTACAGGATATACTCCAGAAGAATTTCTTGAACAAAAGATTAGATGGGATGCGATTATACATCCTGATGATCAATCTAAAATTTATGATGAGAGTAAAAAATTAGTTGATAATCCTAATTATGTAGCTGATAATGAATATCGCATTTATCAAAAGAATGGAAATATAAAATGGGTGCGCGATATTAGTTTAAAGGTATTAGATACAAGAACTAAAAAAAAAATTCTTCAAGGTTCGGTATTTGACATTTCTGAAAGAAAAAGAATAGAACAAGAATTAGAAATTCAGAAGGCTCTCTTGGAAAGCATTTTTAAAGCAGCACCAACGGGGATAGGACGAGTAGTCGACCGCGTATTTACAGATGTAAATGACCGTTTTTGTGATCTTGTTGGTTATTCTCGTGAAGAGCTTTTAGGTGAGAGTGCGAAGATGGTCTATCCCTCAGAAGAAGACTATAATCTTGTTGGTAAAAAAAAATACAATCAAATAGCCAAGTATGGAATTGGTACTGTTGAGACAAGATTTAAACATAAAAATGGAGAAGTTCTTGACATTCTTCTTAGCTCTTCTCCTATAGATGTTGATGACCTTTCAAAAGGAGTTACTTTCACTGCTCTTGATATTACAAACCGTAATAAAATTGAAAAAGATTTACGGAATGAAAGAAATCTTTTTAAACAAATTACCCTTACGAGTCCAGCAGGTATTTCAGTTATAAATAAGGAAGGTGAAATAGTGTTTGCAAACACTCAAGCCGAAAAAGTTTTAGGATTGACTAGAGATCAGATCACAAAACGAACATATAATGAACCAAGTTGGCGTATCACGCATTATGATGGAAGTCCATATCCTGATAAAGATCTTCCATTTCAAAAAGTTAAAAATGAAAAAAAAGCTTTTTTTGATATAAGGCATGCTATAGAACATCCTAATGGTGAAAGGATATTTCTTTCCATTAATGCGGCTCCACTTTTAACAAGAGAAGGAAATTTCAATGGTATGATCGCTACTGTAGAAGATATTACTAGAAAAATACTTGTTGAGCAAAAATTAAAAGATTCGGAAGAACGATATCGACAGGCTTATAATCGTGTAGATTTTTATAAGGATTTATTTGCTCATGACATTAATAATATCCTTCATAATATCTTGATGGGAATTCAACTTAATTATAATAAATTAAAAGAATTAGGAAATATCGATAAATATAAAGAAAATTATCAGATTATTAGAGAACAAGTCAATAGAGGGGCAAAATTAGTCTCAAATATTAGAAAAATTTCCCAAATAGAGGAAGAAGAAATCCATATAAAACCAATAGAAATAATAGCTATTTTAAATAATTCAATAACTTTTGTTAAGAAGAGCTTTAAATACAAAACCTTATTTATTAAATGTGAAACGGAATTAAAGGAAATATGCATTAATGGTAATGAATTTGTTCAAGAAATATTTGATAATATTCTCATAAATGCCATAAAATTTACCACTAATACAAACATTTTAATCAAAATTATAATATCTAAGGTATTAATTGATAATAAGAATTATTATAAAATGCAATTTATAGATAATGGGATAGGAATACCAGATTCTATAAAAAAAAAAATTTTTGTTCGATCAAATCATAAAAGCAAAGCATTTGGTGGGATGGGGCTCGGTCTTTCATTGGTCAAAAAGATTGTTGAGAGTTATCATGGAGAGATATGGGTGGAGGATAAAATAAAAGGTGATTCTTCTCAAGGGAGTAATTTTATCGTGTTATTTCCAGAAATTGAATAATTTGGTTTAAGAAAGGAGAAATAGAGTATATATATTATGCAAATTTGAATAATTATCATGCCACGATAATGATAATAAAATAAACTAAGATGAGGTTTCCTAAAATTATTCCTATATCCTTCAATGAAGTCCAACCTAAGATATCTTCTCGAGGTCTTCTAAAGATGTACATTATTCCAAATGGAAATATGATAAATGGTAAAAATAACACGTCGAATGTCAATATTATGGAAATTATTCCAACTACTAATGAAATTATTGCTGAACACCAAATTACTACTTGAGCCGTTTTAGGATTTAATTTAGCTAAACTGTCACCGTCTATCATTTCATGAAGCATCTGACCTGTAAAGGCTACTGAGGCGGTGCATGCTAGAAATAACCATTCAAAGGAAGATAAAATTGGAAAAATGACTACAGTAGGTGATGCATTTAACTTAATCATAAAATAGGGAAGAAAAATATGACTTACTCCTAAAATAATGTGATTAATAATGACGAATCTTTTATAAATACAATAAATTACAACTAAAATGACAATAATGGCCAAATAAATTCCTAAAATGGGTTTATTTTTAATTTCATATGCAAAACAAAGGGTTCCTAAAAAAAGGGAGGCAATGGCAAGGGTACCAATTTCTTTTCTCCCATATCCTTTTACTCTCTCAAGAGTCTCTTTTTCATTCGGATCTTTCATGTCAATCATATCATTGAGCGTATTTCCTGTAATTGCATAAAAACCAAATCCTGCTAATAAAAAAATATGGTCTACGATTTCATAACCATTGAGATATATCGCCAACAGGCACGGTATCAATACTGAAAAGAGATATTCAAGCCGAAGAAGTCCAAATCCCTTACTCATTTAAATCACAATTCTAATTTTATATAAATTGTTAATAGATAGATTAATTGTATTAAGTGAATACTTGCTTAAAAATGATGAAAATTAAATTATGAAGCATCAATTCAATTTGCGAAATGATTATTTTTATATAACATTTATTAAAGATTTTATCGAATGTATATCATATATACAATTTAAGTGTTAAATTTATGTCGAAACAAGATCCAATAGAAAAAAATGAATTTGAAATTGTTGAAACTAAATTAGGGAAAATTAAGGGGTATATTGATGGTAATTTGTATATTTTTAAAGGAATCCCCTATGCAGAACCTCCTATAGGAGATTTACGCTTTAAACCTCCCGTTAATAAAAAATCTTGGTCTGGTATACTTGATACAACCGAATTTGGTTTTAATGCTATTCAAGGTTATTCATTTTTAGAAGAATTAATGGGGAAAATTGAACCAGAAAGTGAAGATTGCTTAAATCTTAATATATGGACACCAGGTATAGACGATAAAAAAAGACCAGTAATGTTTTGGATTCATGGTGGTGCATTTATCACTGGAAGTAGTAAACAACCAATGTACAATGGTTCAGCGTTAGCTCGTCGTGGTGATATTGTAGTTGTTTCAATTAATTATCGTTTAGGATGTTTAGGATATTTATATGTTCTTGGAAAGACTGCCAATGTCGGACAACTCGATCAAATTGCTGCACTCAAATGGGTAAAAGAAAATATAGAAATTTTTGGTGGAAATCCTCAAAATGTTACAATTTTTGGTGAATCAGCAGGAGGAATGGCGGTCACAACTTTACCTGCAATGCCTAGTGCTCAAGGGCTTTTTCATAAAATAATTGCGCAAAGTGCTCCCGCTCTTGAACCGAGCAATAGCGAAAAATTTTCTAAAAGTTTTTTGCGCAAATTCAAAATTAAAGGAGGAAATTTAGAAGATCTACGAAAAATATCTCCTGATACTTTAATGGATATTCAAAATCAACTTTATGCTAAAGATCCTACTAATGCTTTAGCCTTAAGACCTGTTGTTGATGGAGAGACGCTTCCTATTCATCCAATAGAAGCATTTAAGAATGGAAAAGCAAAAAATATCGATTTAATGATAGGAGTTAATCTGGAAGAATTCAAATTATTTTTACTGGCACCAAATTACATGAATACAAAGGATTCTGATTATGAAAATATGTTGATCGGATATTTAGGAACTTTAGGAATAGATAAGGAAAAAAGCATGAAAATATTAGAAATCTATAAAGAAGAAGATGAAAATTATAACCTCCGAGATATTTTTTCTAGAGTAATAACTGATGTAATTTTCCGAATGTATGCTGTACGCTTATGCGAAGCTCAACATATCCATCAAAAAAATGTATATAATTATATTTTTACATGGAAATCTCCAATGTTAAATGGTTTATTAGGGGCTTGTCACGCTCTGGAATTACCTTTCGTTTTTCAAACATATAATCTACGCGAAATGAAGCGATTAGCTGGCAAGGGTCCAGATGTTAAAAACCTTAGTGATAAAATGATAGATGCATGGATTTCTTTTGCTCGTACAGGAAATCCAAATCATAAGGGTATTCCAGAGTGGTCTCCATATGATCTTGAAAAGAGAACAACTATGATATTCGGAAAAGAAACAAGTGTAGTGGAAGATCCTTTTCAAAAGCAGCGTGAAGTATGGGGTAATAAATTTAATATTTAAAAAGATATATAAAAGACACATTACAGAAAGATCATTTAAAAAAAAGATTCTAAAACAATAAATAATATATTAGAAAAATGTTATAATTATTTGTAAGTATTTATATAATGATCATTTCAAATGCCAGATAATGATAACAAGGGAAGTCTTTTAGGAGAACTTAAAGCATGTGAAAAGTGCAATAATGCTTTTATGGCGAAACCTGGAGAAACTGTGTGTTCAAATTGTATCGCGTTAGAAAAAAGAAAGAAAGAACTTTCACGGGGAGTAAATGAATGGAAGGAACAGCTAGAGGGGTCAATTAAACAAATGAAGCATCAAGTTGATGAGATTCAATCTAAGAAAGAGATGTTTCTCGAAAGAATTAAGACTAGATCTGCATTAGTGAAAGAATCCATTAACCTTCTAAAAAAAATTGAAGAGACTAAAGATGAGAAATATATTGATGAATATAAAACGCTATTTGAGCGAATGAAAAAAGAAAACGAATAATTCTATATGAAAGTCATATTTTTTTAAATATAAACGCCATATTCATTATTTTTTCAAGTCGTTGATGCTTAGCATCAATTTTCATTATTTTTGCTCCAATCCAAACAAAGACGGTCCATATCATTCGAAAAAATATGTTAGATTCAAATTTTTCTCTCAAATTCATTAAATTTTTCTCAATTTTATCTGGATTTAGTGATTGAACATCTGAAATTCGCATTAACTGGCCATATACCCCCAATATTTTCATTACTTTCATGTCATTTTTATTAAAAAGATCTACGATTTGACTCGTTTCATATCTTCTATAATGTCCAATTAATTTATCTTGAGTTGTAAAATATTTCATACCATGAGGAACAGTGATGATTACAATACCTTCTTTTTTCATGATCCTGCTTATTTCTGAAATTGCTTGTTTATCATTTTTCACGTGTTCTAAAACAGAAAGAGCACTTAAAAAATCAAAAGTTTTTTCTCTATAAGGTAAGTTGCTAATATCACTACAAATTGGATGTGAATTTGGAATTAACCTATATTGGCGTAATGGTAATTCAACCAAATCTAAAAATGATTTTTTCTTTACATTATCTAAAAAATAGAGAAAAGAATTACCAGAGCATCCTAAATCAACACCATTAAAAAATTCTCCTAAAATAATAATATTCTCCCTTAAAATATCGAATTTACAGCGAATTCCGGGAGATAAATAATATTCTGAAATTCTTCTATCTGAAAAATTTCTATGTTCATCGTAAAATTGCTTTATATTTTTTTTCATTGATTAATCGATGTTTAATTGAAACTTAGATTCTTTATACTAATTTCTATTAGTATAAAATAAAAAATTTTACCTCGTCTTTATAAAAAAGTTTAAAAAAATTTTTTTAAGTTTGGGATTTTTTCTTATTTTGTCATTGCTCTACCTATTAAAAAACCAACTAAACATACACAAAATGATATTAGGATAACAATAAAATACGCGAGGATCATATCATTCAAAATTGCTGTATTGAGACCATATAGATTTATTAAGATTCCTTTAATAATCCAAGTGTATAATCCACCGATTGTGACAAAAAGAATATCCCATAAGGCGTTTTTTAACGAATCACGTCGATTTTCAAACTTGAGACCCGTTGAAACTAAAAGGGTATTTTCGAGTATTTCCCAACCAATCCCGAAGCCGATAACTATTACTATCATTAGCCAGTAAGGGATAAGATATATAGGTATTTGAAAGATATAGGTAGGTATAATATTAATAAGGGAAAGAAGCAAAAATGACCCTATTCCCATATCTATATGACCCCAACTAAAATAATCCCAAGGTGCTCTTCCAGTTTGGCTTTTTGAAGTAGCAATTATTGGAGTTGATTCATTTTCTCCCATTTCTTACTCTACTCATTTATTTTATTATATTTAGTTTTTAAATTAAAAAGCTTTTGAATAATTAGGATACTTACAAATAAATATATTATTAGCAAAAAGAAATTAATAATCCAGAATAATCAATTTTTGTAATAATTAATTAAATAATTACCTAATCGTTTTTTTCTTTTGAGTGGAATTTCTTCTTCTAAAA
>JBHLME010000145.1:0-10178 GCA_048938445.1 Promethearchaeota archaeon
CGCATTGATTTTATTTTTTGTGTTTCTATCATTAATTTTAGAAGTAGGAGCCGAAAAAATTAATAAAAGATTAATGAAAGTATATGAGAAAAAGGGAATTAGCCTTATTCCTCAAGAGATTAAAATAGTGCCTAAAGAATAAGGAAATCAGAATTATATAAATAGAATTAGACTTTTTAATTTCTTATTTTTTTTAAATTATTAGCAGAAAAGGTTTTTAATTGAAAAATCAAATTAAATAATTAAATAATTTAAAGTAATTTCTTTAGAAAAAAAATGAAGGATATAAACTCAGGTTTTATTAACGACATTAATATGATTTTGGCTACAGACTTTTACCAATTAACGATGGGTGCTGCTTATTATCAATTTAATTTCGAAAACAATATTAATGAAAAAGATGATATTGCTACTTTTGAATTATTTATGAGAAAATTCCCCAAAAACCGTAATTACTTAGTTTTTGCAGGATTAGAACAAGCTGTCCATTATCTACAGAACGCTAGATTTACTGAAAGAACAATAGAGTTTTTGAGAAAAAAGGAAGTTTTTAAAAAAATTGATCCGAGATTTTTTGATGAGTATCTGCCCAATTTTAAGTTTAATGTAGATGTATGGGCAATGAAAGAAGGTAATTTCTTTTTTCCTAATGAACCAATTATTAGAATTCAAGGCCCAATGTTTCATGCTCAAATAGCTGAAACCTATTTACTGAATGTTATTAATTTTCAAACGCTAATTGCTTCTAAAGCGTCAAGAATTAAAAACTTAGTTCCTAATAAAACCCTTCTCGAATTTGGTACAAGAAGGTCGCACAGCCCACTTGCAGGTGTTTATGCCGCTAGAGCTAGTTATATAGCTGGATTTAATGGAACAAGTAATGTGGTTGCTGATCTTGAATTGGGAATTAATTCCACTGGCACTATGGCTCATAGTTTTGTTCAAAAATTTGAAAAAGAAATTGACAGCTTTAATATTTATTATGATATTTATGATGAGAACTCTATTCTTTTAATTGACACATATGATACCGAAAAGGGAGCTGAAAAATGCCATCAATTTGGAAATAAAATAAAAGGTGTAAGAATAGATTCGGGAGATCTTATTGATCATGCCAAAAAAGTCAGAAAAATTTTAGATGAAATTGGTTGCGATAAAGTTTCGATCGTTGCAAGTTCTGATTTAAACGAATATAAAATAAAAGAAATCATGGATAAAAAAGCTCCCATAGATGCCTTTGGTGTTGGAACAGAATTGGCAACATCACGCGATGATCCAACTATTTCGGGTGTGTATAAATTAATAGAATATAATAATAAACCTAAAATAAAGATTAGCGAAGATAAAATTACTTATCCCGGAGTAAAGCAAATTTTCAGAATATACGATAAAAATGGAATGTTCAAAGAAGATATATTAGCGCTGAATGAAGAAGTGCCCCCTACCAATTCCGAGGTTTTGTTAATACCTATTATGAAAAATGGAGATTTAATAACTGAACTTCCCAAATTAGATGAAATCCAACAATTTTATTTAGAAAATATGAAAAAATTACCTGAAAATTATAAATCCTTAAAAGAAGCTAAAACCTTTAAGTTGAAAATATCACAAAAATTAAAAGAATTGACGAATTCATTGAAGGAAAAATACATGTAAACTTTGATTTAGGAGAATTTGATTTTATATTTTTTAGATATGAGATTAATAAAATAGTGAATTAAATCGACAAGAAATGGCTATGATATTTGCACTAAGAACGTAAGTATCTCTTGATTTTTGGAATTAAAAGTAAAAGAATTATTATTCTCTATTGCTAATTCTTTAATAGGTTTTTCTAACAAATTTACTAAATAAACTTTTTTAAGATCATAATCAAAGGTCATTCTTCCCTTTGATAGGCAATTTGATGTTTCTATAGCGCGGATTATAATTTCATTATTATTATCTTCTGCTTTTTTAATGACTCTTATTAGAAAATTTTCTGGTTCAATTTTTATAAAAGAACGATTACTATGTAAATTCCCTCCTTGAATTTCAATTTGTTTTGTAATCAATGGAATATTATGGCATAGAGCTCTCGTGGAAAGATAGTTAGATTTTAAATCTCCATCATGAAAATAAATTGAATAATAAAATTCTTGATCGGATAATTCTAAAGCTTTAGGAATAGAATAAAAAGGTCCTAGAGACATAGGAACTGCTCTAGGAAATAGACTGCTAAGAAATCCAGTACTTTTTAACAAAGTTATAAATAAGTTGTTTTTATTTTTATCTATTTCATATTCTGGTAATCCATCATTTATGATTGCAAATCCTTTTTTTTCGTTATAATTTGAAACATCCATCCAATTAATGACAGGAAATATACGATCATAGTGAGAAAATCTTTTATTAGATTCTGACCATGATTTTCCAACTCTTGGTGAAATATCCCGTTCAATATATCCATACGGAACTTCTGAGTGAAAAATTGCATTTTCAAAATTGACTGGAAAGCAAGCTTGTATTCTGATATTTTTAATCTTATTCTTAAATTTAGTGCAAAAATCAATACGAGAGATATCAAAGTTATATACAATTATATATTGAATTATTTCATTTATTGGCTTAAAAAACCACTTAGCTTTACATTGAAGATAAGATTTGATTCGAATTACAATTCTTACAGGGCCTTTCTCAATAATATCCAATTTACTATTGTATGTAGTAAAAATCTTATTTGGCATTTTTCCATGTAAATAGCTGTCCCCTCGATCATTAAATATCCTCAAATCATTTATGAAATAATCCGAACCTTGAAGCGTAAAGTTATTTGTTTTATCCCTAATCGAAATTAATTTATTATTTTCAAATGTTAAACAAAATCTCTTATTCTCTATTTCTATTATTTTCTTATTTTTTCCATATTTTATCTCAAAAGTTTCCTTGAATTCCGCACTTTTAACCGAAATATCTTGTTCCAAATAGTATAATTTATAAGAAATTGAAGGAATATCTTTTATAATACAAATATATTCACTTTCTAAACGATTTAAATGAGATTTTTGAAAAGGAATATAATTACCTTTTTCATCTTTTAAATTAAACTTATCATTATCGTTAGGGAGATTGAATTTCACAATATCTGTCCTTGAACATGACAGAGGATTAAAAATAAATAAAGGAAGTACTGTTTTTGGAAGATTTGAAGAATCAACTGATTTTATTAGAATATTTAAGGCATTATTATATATCTTTTTTAATTGAAATTCAGTTAAGCGCAACATTTTCATTATAGTATTATAAGCAGCGTCTACATGGCAACCGCAGATTCCATCATGAAAATCGCAGCAGAGGATTCGCCAAATTGCTTTAGTAATATCTTCCATGGGATATTTATAATTAGAGATTAAACTGGATAATGTAGCTATCAATTCAGTTAAATAATATTGATTCTCTAGCATTCGTATTTTCTGTTTTAATTTAATTCGATTGCTAAATGTTCCAGGAAATTTATCTGGAAATCCATTAAACTCATAAGATTCGATTATACCAAATCTCTTACGAGTATTAACCACTGCTTTTAAAAACTCACTTGGTAGAGATATTTGGGTGTTGTAATTATCATTAGTCTTCTGTAAGTAGTCAACCGCATCAATTATGATACTACTTGGTGGTGTATTATCCATTCCATATAAAATTAGTATATTATTAGTTGTCGTTTTTTTAATTCTATTTTTAATAGTATATTTTAAGCCGCAACCCATATCAGTGTCTAATATAGGAATACCCTTATTAATTAAACTTAGTTTTTGAAAAATATATTTAATTGGAGGAAAAATTTTCTTTAAAATTTCATAGACTTTAAAATTATGAGGAATAATACTTAAGGTACCAGGAATAGGTAAAAATGGAAAAAAAGGTGCGAAAATAGCTCCTGAAAAAGGTGGCACAATGTAAGCATAAGAAGAAGCCATCCAATGTGTTAAAATTTTTGAACCATCTAATGCTTTCCAGAGAAATTCTTGAGGGAGGTTTCTGTTTCTTGCACCGCGATTAAAAATAAAATATTTAAAACCAGCTTTTTTCAGAATTTGAGGTAATTGAGGAGTTTGCCCAAAAGAATCAAGCAAATATCCTATTTTTGAATTAATCTTAAAATTCTCTTTAAAATATCGAGAACCATATAAAATCTGCCTAACTAAACTCTCACCATTAGGTAAAAGAGTATCAGGAGCTATAATCATACCACCTATTAATTCGATTTTGTTTTCATTTACCCGTTTTTTCAATTCATCCATCATATCAGGATAATGCAGTTTAAAATACTCAACAGCCATAGCAGAATCTATTACAAATTTATAATCAGGATATTTCCTCATTATTTTTAGAGCTTCTTTTATTATTTTTGCTCCTTTTGCTCCCATTCCATCTGGAGTATCACACCAACACCAATCATAATGAAAGTGAGGTGCTATGAACACATTAATTTTTGAATTTTCCAAAATCTATATTCCTCAAATTTTTTAAGAATTAATCGTAATAATAAAAAAATCCAAACCATCCTAACATTGTAATTGCTAAATTTATGGAAAATGTGAAAATAAACTCAATTTGAAATAAAAAACTGAAACTTGAGATAATAATTAAGATCAAATAATAAATTGCACAGTATAAAATGAAAAAGTGAAATAGAATTCCACCCCAGCCCCATTTATCCTCAAATAAAAATTCGATCGCACATTGAATTCCTATTAAGGGCCAAATTAACCCTAATATATCAAATAAAAGTGCATCAGATAAGGTGTTCCAAAAAATAATACTTAGTAAGAATTTAAAAAGTAATAATAAACTATTTATAAGGAGGATAAAACTAAGAATAAGATAGTGCTTTCTCTCTTCATTCATACTTATATTTTTTTCTCCCAAATTTTATCTTTACTCAACTACATAATAATAATAATTTTAAATGTATAGAAACTTTTTTTAAAATTAAATCTATTTTTAAATGAATAATTAACCTTTTTAGCAATTTAGGTGTACAGTTTAATGTATCATATTGATGGAACTGACTATTTGAACACGCCATATTATCAAAAAACCAAGAGTGTTTGTCCTGAGTGTTTAAAAGTAATTTCGGCTGAAATTTATGAGGAAAATGACCAGATATGGATGAGGAAAACGTGCCCAGATCATGGTTTTTTTAAAGACATCATCAGTTCATCTGCAAAATATTATAAATGGACTCACTACAAGACTGATGATTGGAGTTTTGATAAAGATGGTGAAGCTAATCCTCCAGATTGTGAGGTTACCGATCCGAGGGGATGCCCCTATAATTGTGGTTTGTGCCCTGAACACTTGTCTACTTGCTCTTTAGCTTTAATAGATCTCACAAATCGATGTAATTTCAACTGTAACTTCTGTTATGCCAATGTAATGAAAAGTGGCTATCTAATTGAGCCTTCCTTAGAGGAGATTGACAAAATAATGGCAAATTTTAGGAGTAAGCCAATACCAGCTCCTGCCATCATGTTTACTGGTGGGGAGCCTACAGTAAGAAAAGATTTTCCTGAGATTTGTGCTTTGGCTAAAAAGCACGGTTTTAAAGAAATTATTGTCGCAACTAACGGTTATGGTTTCCAAAGAAAGAACGGAGGGCTTGAATGGACTAAAAAAGTATATGAAGCTGGCTTGGACACTTTATACCTTCAATTTGATGGTATTAACAATATCACTTATGAAAAAACACGTGGTATTAAGAATTTAATGGAATATAAGGAACGAGTGATTGAAAATTGTCGAAAAGCAGAATTAACCTCTGTTGTTTTAGTGGCTACAATCGCAAGAGGTATTACTGATATAGAAATTGGAAATATTATTCAATATGCCATTGATAATATTGACGTGGTTAGAGGAATTACGTTCCAGCCTGTATCTCTATGTGGTAGAATAACTGCTGAAGATATGCAAGATTTGAGAATAACTAATGCTGATGTAATTAAAGAGATTGATAAACAAACGGGAGGAAAAATCAGTATTGAAAATTCTTGGTATCCTTTAACAACAATCGTTGAGTTGGGACGAATTATTGCTTTTTTAGCAGAAGTAGAACCTGTTGAATTTACTTGCCATCCAGATTGCGGCTTTGCAACTTATTTAACATTAGATCCTGAAACGAATGAGATGGTCTCGATAATGGATTATTTCGATCCTTTAAAAATTGTTGATTTTGCCAATAAATTCTGGAAAAAAATTAAAGAAAAAGAAAAACAACCAATAAAGCTCTTTTCAGGTTTATTAGGAGATTTAGGCGAGACTTTGGATAAAGGCTTGAATTGGCTAGATAAACAACAATTAAAAGCGAGATTCCTTTTAGGAATGCTACAATATACAAAAAAACCAGGTAAACTCATGGAAATGTTCAGCAGAGTATTATTAGATGGAAAATGGGATAGTATTAGTGCATTTACCCATGGAACACTTTTAATCAGCTCGATGCATTTTCAAGATGCTTATAATCTCAATATTGAGAGAGTTAAACGCTGTATTGTTCATTTTGGAGTCGCTATGCCTGATGGAAAAGTAAAAGAAATTTCTTTCTGCACTATGAACACTATCCACCGTCCAGATATAGAAAAGCAAATTTCGAAGAAATTAACTGAAAAAGTTAAAAACGAATTCGATACTACATCAGGACTTCGAGCAGACGAAATTGATCAAAAATTTGCCCATAATGGAGGAACAGTCAAGGAGGATGAAATTTAATAGGTGATATATAAATGGCTGAAATAGATCCCGATTCTGGTTTAAAAATCAGAAAATTAACAGAATTAAAGCCAACAGCCGCTGAAGAGTATCAAGAATCAATGTTGAAAAGGGTAGATCATTTTTCACAGCAGAGAGATTCCACTTTTAACAACTTTGTAGAAAATACAATTGTCAATAGTCTTAAGGTTTTATTAGATTTGAAGGTGAAAGTTGACGAAGCGCTTGGTGATAATAAGCAAAAGGTCTATGACATAGTTGAAAAACTTCTTTTATTTGGTTTATAAAATTTTTTTTCATAATCTTTTTTTTAATTACAGATTTTTAATTATAATGACGTTTAATGTTATTACACTTCCAGTCATGGTGCTATTTATTGCAAATGGATTTGGACAGTTGTTTTATGCGATTAACCTCAAAAGGAAGTTCCCCGAAGAACATAATATAATAAATAGCTATATTACTTTTGTTTTATGGATCATTGCTGGATTACTATTTCCATTCATTTATTTTACAGATAATTCACGTATTAGATTTTTTCAAGCATTTTCAACATTTTTTATCTGTATATTTACACCTGGAATTCTTTTTCTAATACTATTTTATCAATATAGAATTGTTAAGAAGAATCCAGAGATAAAAAAAAGGAGGAATTTCTCTATTTTTAAAGAAGAATTTAACCAAAAAAAAAATGAATACCAGAACATAAAAATTAGTAAATTTAAAAAAGACATTCATAGAAAAGCTTTACATTTATTTCCAGCAAGTATAATAATTATATTATGGGTGTTTGCCGTCTATATATGGGATGGTTTATGGAATGCAGACCAAATTTGGGGAATAAATGGTGTGAATTTTGGAAAATTTTTAATTATCACTGCGGGATATTCCGGAGTTTTAGTATTTGCTGCTTTAGATTACGTGAGATTGTCGTATATTTTTGAAAATCGTAATATTTTTCATTTATTACCTGATAATGTCTCAAATTTATTAAAAAAGTCTTTAAATACAAATGAGTTATATGAATTTACGAGGCCTGCTGTTTTTGTCTTAGTACTCGTTCCTATCTTTTTCTTTCCTTTTGGAATATTCGCAGCCGCAGCCTTAATTGCAACAATTGGAGATGGCGCGGCCTCTATTTTCGGTATAAAGTTCGGAAAGCGCAATTTTCCTAAAAGTAGTGATAAGACTGTTGTAGGATACATTGCCGGATTTTTAGCTTCAATTGGAATCACTATTCTTTCTCTATGGATATTTGAGAGTGATTTGGTCATGGTTAAAATAATAATAATCGCGTTTGGAGCAGGGATTATGTTCTTTATTATTGACTTCTTAAACCTTAAAATCGACGATGATATTTTAAATCCATTATGTTGCGCAATGGTTATGATTTTTCTATATTATTTGATTTAAAATTTAAAAAAACTAAACCTCCTTATCTTTAAGAAGGTAATTTTTTTCTAGATGATTGAAATCTATTAAAAACATTCATAATATTTTAAAATTATCTAAGAATTTAATAATGATATTCTAAGAAAAAAAATAATTAAGATAATGAAGCGAGAAGTATTTGAAGAAATTTTTAAAAAGTATGGTATCGAAGATTTTAAATGGATTTCTTCAAAGAATATAAAACTTTCTTATTGGGTTAGGATGAAATGCATGTATGGATGTCCAAATTATGGGAAGAAGCCAAGCTGCCCTCCAAACTCTCTGACATTTTCAGAATGCGAGAATTTTTTTAATGAATACGAGGAAATTGTAATTTTTCACTTTGCTAAGAAGTTTGACAAACCAGAGGAACGCCATGAATGGTCAAGGAAGCTCCATTTGAAATTATTAAAAGTAGAAAGAGAAGTCTTTCTTTCAGGTTATGTGAAAGCATTTCTTATTTGTCTCGATAGCTGTAAATTATGCTCAGAATGTTTGAAAGATCGAGAGCATTGTAAAAACATCAAGCAGGTACGCCCCACTCCAGAAGCACTCAGCGTTGATGTGTTTTCCACCGTAAAAAGTATAGGATATCCTATCAATGTACTAAAAGATTATACTGATGAAATGAATAGATATGCATTCTTATTAGTTGAATAATAGATAAGTTCACTCGGATAATTATTATTTAATTAATAGTTTAAAACTTACTATTGAAAATAAGCGTCTAATTTTTTAATACCTTTAATCTCCTCAAACGAGATACCTAAAGCATCTAAAACTTGTTCTAAAGCAGATTGTAAAAGTTCCCTATATTTTTTAGGATCTATGTCTTGAAGTTTAGCTAGCTCTATTGCCTTTGCTCCTATTGAACCTTTACTTTTTATAAAGGAAATGACCTCACCTTTTTGAAATTCTTTTTTTGTAGCATTTTTCAATTCTAAAGCAGCTCGAACATGCTGGGGTACAACTTTAGTATAACTACTAAGTTTCTTTTGCAATGCAATATTTATTGCATAATCTTCTAGTGTAAATGTATCGGATTTTCCAATTTTCTTTAAATTATCTCTTACAATTTCGATAATTTCATTTTTTGCTTTTGAAAATTGGTCATCATTAGTAATTTCTTTTAATATTTCAATCAATTGGCTAAATACTTTTTTAATGAATTCAGGAGTATTTCGTTTTTTAGCAAGCAATCCCTTGATGTCGACATATTTCGTTTCCTTATAGATACCAATATAATTCTTCTTTCTTTTAGAAAGAGCTAAAAATTGATAAGTTTTTTCTTCTTCTAAGTCAAGATCTAGCTCTTTTTTACTCCAATTTGATATTTCATTCATTTGGTTTTTATTAGGATTTAAAAGGAACACACTGTCTGTATCTCCGTAAAGGACTTGTATGCCCATTTCCTCAGCCTTTTCGATAGTTGCCTTAATAGAATATTGTCCTATTCCAGTTGTGCTTTCTGCTACAGGTAAACAAAACAACGGAAAATTTTGAGATCCAAAAACGCCATATGAACCATTAATAAACACCTTGAGCGCTTGTTGAATTGTATTATAATAGTCACGAAGCTCAGCAGTTAAATTTTTATCTCCGGATTTAGGTTTAAAATATTTAACCCTAATATCTCGAAAAAAACCTACAACATATGAGAATATTCCCATCTTATGGGTGCAGACATGATAAGGAATCCCTTTTATTAAATTATCCGTACAATCATCGTGAGGACATTGAACAGTTTCATATGAAAGATTATATTCTTTTATGATTGAAGGATATAGGGAAGCAAAATCCATTACAACTACATCATAGTGAATGCCTGGCAGAGGGGGTACAACATATGCGCCCTTGAATCCCTTTCCTTCAATTGTAGATTTAGAATAGCCACCTTTTTTTAATTCTGATATTTCTGAACGACGAGGTATTAAAAATCCATTTTGTCTATGTTCAAAATAAAAGATATTCTGGATCCATGAGGATATCTGATGCCGAAT
>JBHLME010000253.1:0-2572 GCA_048938445.1 Promethearchaeota archaeon
GCCAATCCATACTTCTATTTTGATTAATAAATGAAAAAATCCATGTATTATTTATATTGCTCTCTAAAAACTGGCTCATATCTCTAAATTGTTCAGTTTCAAAATCGAAAATTTGAAAATCTGAAGATTCTAAAACAATAGAAGCATTTACATTTATTATAAATGAGACCTTTTGGAGATTTTTATTGGTAAAATCAATAATGCTTTCATTTTTAAAGACAAAATTGATTTCAACTCTTTGCTCTAAAAATTTTTCTACTGACCCTATGACCCAACTAACGTTATCATTTGATAATGCCATTTCTGGAGTTGTATCACTAAGAGGTGTACCTGAAATAATTTCAGGTGTAAGTGGAGTTGATTGAATAGTAAAATTACTTGTATAAAAAGGAGTAAAGGAATCTAGATTTTCTATAGAATAATTTGAAATCTCATAGGAGAGGAATTCTCCTGGCTCTAATTTCCAATTGTCATCATTCCAAATACTATAAGGATTTGTAAAAATATCTTTCATCTCGCGTGGTGTGAGACCTAAAACTCCTAAGGCTGTGGTTAGTTGGGGGTAACCAGTTATTAAGATATCAATAACATGTTCCATATCTTCATTATAGGGATATAAATTTGTTAAATTAGATATATCTGGATAATAGGTATCAAAAACCCCAGTACCAAAAGAGTCAAAATAAAAGACTCTTGGATCCTCATCAAAATTAAAAAAATCTTCTAACGAATCATATTGATTAGGATATTCAATCCGAACTATCTCCCATATAGTATCTTGAAACTCATTTGCTAACTCTTGGTTTCCTAATGCAAGGAGAAGAAATATATCATTGAGTTCAAAAGGTATATGGGTAGGTACACCCCATGCTGTAAGATTTCCTATATTTTCTGCTAAAATATGATATGAGAAATTACGAAATACACCGTATGATGCATTTCCTCCAATTAGTTCTTTTTTAAGTATTAAATTTGGTTCAGCTTGTGAGATATTATAGGTAATTGAAAAATCCCCAATAGGATTTATAATACCCGTTGGTATAAAATTAAAGCCTTGAAATCCCAATTGTTGCAGCATATTAATAATATCGGTTGGATCTTGCAGATTAACAGGTTTGACGTATGATCGCTTTACTCCTGCTTCACTTACCCAAAATAAATCAAAAGAATAATCTTTAAGATTTTCAGTATTGAAATCTATCCCAGCTAGATAGAAAAGCAAACCTATTTGCTCTAATAGGTAATCACTGAATTTAAAATTCATTGGAGTAACATCAATAATATCAGTGCATAAAATCTCTATATTGATTTCACTCATAAAAGCTCCAGTCAACGCGATATATATTTTTTCGCTTGGTGACAAAGGTTCATCATGATAACCTAAAGCATCCCATAAATTGAATTTATATTGATTTTCTCCAATCTCTTGTATTCCCTCATCCAACCCTTCATACTGAATAGAAATACTGGTGTAATGTGAATCATTAACGAGAGTAAATGAGCTAAATATTTCAATAAATTGCTGAAATTCTTCCTCTGAGATTGTTAAGTTAAATAAATCTCCAAAATTCTCTAAAACAACATCAAACTGCTCTATTAAATTTTGTAATCCTAAACTTTGAAGAAAAGATAGATCCAGAGAATCTAAATTGAAGTTTATTTGATTTGTTGATAAATTATAGTCTCCTTCAAAAAAATCTAATGAATTAAGTAACATAAATGAAGAGGAAATATGATTATTTTTTAAATAATCTTCACTAGTTAGCCTTTGAACATCAAATGCTTTCCAATACCCATCCATTGGGAAATTTATCATAAGTTCCTGAAAAAAACAATTAAAATCTGGACAAGCCCCAATAAAAGGGAAGAAATTAGGTTCCGATACATTAACCATAATAAGATCAATTTTAAATTTTCTTTTAATTATCTCAAGGGCTCTTTTCGCTTTTATTTCTGCATCTTCACCCTTTACTTGCTTATCATAAAAAAGAAATCCTGCGAAATTGTTAAATCCTGTTGTATACGAGGAAAGAGACTCTGATTCTGTTAAAATTCTTGGAAATATTTTTGGATTTATACCATTTGTAGCAGTGATAATTATATTACATTTATAGAAAGCAGGATCATTTGAATCAAATTGAGAAAGGATATTTGTATCATTTGTAAAAAGAGACTGTTTAATTAATGACTTATTTCCTGCTACATAAGCATTAATCTTTTCAGCATAAAGATCAGATCCTGCGACATCAGAAATCTTTAAATCTGGTTCTTTTATAGTATTTTGTTCAACGTTAGTCATTCTTGAGGGTTGTTCTAAATTTAAATTTAAGGGAGTAATAATAATCATGAAAATTATTATAACCATTATTATCAATTTATTTCTCTGCAATACATTTTCCTCCCATTACACAGTTTCTCGATAAATTTCAACTATTTTTTTCTTTCTGGCATTCCTGAGCAATAATTTCATTCCTAAGTAAATTAATATAAAAGATAATGAATAAATTAGCAGAATATTAAACCACGGTACATATAAAACATTTGGCATTCCAATTAATGTACCCATAAGATT
>JBHLME010000254.1:0-2545 GCA_048938445.1 Promethearchaeota archaeon
CAAGTTCTATTTTTTCTTAAATCTCCACAAACAGACATAGCTTCTCTGGGATTTAGCTTAAGAGATATCAAAGTTTGATTTAGGCACATCTCATTTCTCCCTCTTATAGATAAAGCGTTAAGTTTGATCCCTAGATTATTATTAATAATTTTTTGCGAGATTTTCAGTAATTCTTTTATGATTCTACGATTTTGAGAATGAGTTCGGCACATATATATTATTTTTAAATCTTTTTCAAAAGCTAAAGGCAATAACCCACATAAAGCAATTATTGTCTTTCCTGTTCCATTAGGTGCTAACAATAGAGAGATTTTTTTTGATCTTGAACTTAATTCAATTTGATTAGTAATATTTTCTTGGTTTTCTCTGTATTGTTCATAGGGAAAAAAAGAGGAATAATCTATATTTAATCACCGAATTCTAATTTATGTATTTCATACCATTTTATCCCTTATATTGCCAAAGACTATAAAAATTTATTTATTCTAATATAAATATTCCTGAAATAGAGAATAGAATAGATTTTTGTTATCTTTTTCTATAACTTACATTAAATTTAATCCGTATTTGCATAAAATTAATCATGTAGAATAGGTTTTCTTGCGGCAAGTACTGCATCAAGTCGCTTTACAGGAGTAGTGTGGGGTGCATTTTTTAAGAGATCAGGTTCTTTTTTTGCTTCTTCACATATTTTATTCATGACTTCAACAAAATAGTCCAATGACTGCTTTGATTCAGTCTCTGTGGGCTCAATCATTAAAGCTCCTGGGACAATTAAGGGAAAATAAATAGTTGGAGCATATATTCCATAATCCAAGATACGTTTTGCTATATCTTCAGTAGTTATATCATTGGGCATTTTTTTATCCGAAAGAACAAATTCATGTTGACAAATTCGGTTGTAAGGTAAATCATAGTTCTTTTGAAGTAATACCCTTAAATAATTAGCATTTAAGACAGATATCTGTCCTACTTTTTTTAAACCCTCTGCTCCTAAAGCTAAGATATAAATATAAGCTCTAATAATAATACCAAAATTGCCCCAAAAAGCTTTAATTCTACCAACTGACTCCTTACTACTGTAACGACAAACTAAACCTTGTTTTGTTGCAATTATTGACGGTCCTGGAAGAAAAGGAATAAGTTGTTTTATGACACCTATAGGACCTGAACCTGGACCGCCTCCTCCATGCGGTCCCGAAAATGTCTTATGTAAATTCAAATGGACAATATCAAATCCCATGTCTCGGGGTCGGCAAATCCCTAACATTGGATTTAAATTCGCACCATCATAGTAACATAATCCTCCATGTTCATGAATTATTCTTGTGATTTCCTTTATTTGTCTATCAAAAAGACCTAATGTGTTAGGATTAGTAAGCATAATTCCTGCAACATCTCCTTCTTGCATTGCAAATTCCAATTGATCTAAGGGGATTTCTCCATTTTTATTTGATTTCAATTCTATAATTGAAAAACCTGCCATTTTTACAGATGCAGGATTCGTCCCATGGCTACTATCAGGAACAATAATTTTTTTTTTGTTTATTTTCTTTTTTTTAAAATATTTTTTGATTATTAGAAGCCCTAATAATTCTCCATGAGCTCCTGCTGCAGGTTGAAGTGTAAATCCATCCATACCTGTAATTTCTTCTAAACATTTTGAGATTCCATATAATACTTCGAGTGATCCTTGATTTTCATCTTGCAAAGGATGTATTTTTCCAAATCCCGACAGTCTTTCAAGATATTCATTAATTTTTGGATTATATTTCATAGTACAGGAACCTAATGGATATATACCCGAATCAACACCATAATTTCTATGACTTAATTTGACAAAATGACGAACAATTTCTATTTCGGGAATATTAGGGATTGGTAGATCTAGTCTTTGTAAATTTATTGGTATTAGATTATCTAAATTTTTAACCTCTAAGTCCATTCTAGGAACAAAATTATTTTTTTTCCTCTCGTTACCCTTCCCAAAAATTAGTGGTATATCTAATGTCATTAATCTTCTCCTTCTTCTTTTTTATTCGATGATGATTTTGCACTTTCAATGAATTTTTCTATTGATTCTTTTGAATTCATTTCAGTGACACATACTAAGACCTTATCTTTCATATTAGGATAATATTTTGAAAGTTTTAAAGGTGGTAATAAGTTATTTTTTTTACATTGTTCAATTAAAGATTTTACATTTGGAACTTTAACTAAAAATTCATTGTATATTGGTTTTTTATTTAATACTTTATAATTTGGAATTTTTTGAAGTTCTTCTTTGACATAATTAGATTTTTGAATGTTTTGAATTGCAATTTCTCTCAATCCTGTTTTTCCTAACGCTAAGAGATATGTTAAAGCGGCTAAAGAACACAAAGTCTGATTGGTACAAATATTAGAACTCGCTCTTTCTCTACGAATATGTTGTTCACGTGCTTGTAATGTTAAAATAAAACCCTCACGTTCTCCATCTATTTCTTTTGTTTTTCCAATTAGCCTTCCTGGTATCCTTCTTATATATTCTTGTTTAGTAGCTAGA
>JBHLME010000026.1:0-41240 GCA_048938445.1 Promethearchaeota archaeon
GACTTTCGAGATACATCAAATTTACCCGGGAATTGCAGTTCTTGCTCTAATAATTCATTTTGTTTCGGGTGCCGAAGTAGTGCATACTATTATAATGGTGATATCCTCGCAGCTGATCCCAAATGTTTCCAATATACTCCTAACTTACAGAAAAAAGAATAAGTATAGAAATCTGTTCTTATGAATTATCATTTAAAGATTTATAAATAATCAATCTAATTCTTAATGGAATCCATTTTTTTATAAAATGAAATATGAATAAAAATGAATGCACATAAAAAATATGATTTTAGTGTAAATGATGTAAGCGAAGTGTATGCTGGGCCTGGTGGAAAATTATGGGAACTATTAATGGGGGAGCAAATTCATGTAGGAGGTCCCGATCAGACAGATGTTCTTGCTAAGAAGGTGGGACTTGATAAAGGTGGTGAAAATCTTTATCTCCTAGATATTTGCTCTGCCTTGGGAGGACCTGCACGCCATTTAGCTGAAAAATATGGTACAAGAGTAGTGGGATTAGATATTACACTTGAAATGGTAGAGGAGGCTATAAAAAGAACTGATGGCAAATCATACGCGGATAAAATAGAATATCGTCTTGGTTCAGGATTAGATATTCCCGCCCATGTAGAGACTTTTGATGTTGTATGGGGTCAGGATGCATGGTGTTACATTAGAGATAAAAATAGACTCATCCAAGAGGTAAACAGAGTCATGAAAATTGGAGGATCTCTTGGATTTACAGATTGGATTTGGGGACCTATTGATCCTCCTGAAGTAGAAGCAGATTTTCTCATGGAATTTATGGTATTTCCTGATTTACAAACCTTGAATGGATATGTGGAATTAATTAAAGGTGTAGGAATGAATCTTCAAGAAAAAGAAGATTTAGGTGAAGATTTTGCAAATCATATCGATAAATATGTGGAGATATTACAAAGAGCAAAAAATGACATAATAGATGGATTTGGAGAAGAACTTTACAATGAAGCTGAAAAAGGAGTAAAAGCTTGGCAAAAAGCTGCTCATAAAAAGTGGGTAAGTAGAGGTTTATGGATTGCTAAAAAAGAATAAGTTTCTTCAATATTTAAATATTTATATCTTATATTAATATATGAAATCTGCAATTATCATCTTTTCAAAAGTTCCAATTCCCGGATTAGTAAAGACACGATTAGTTCAAGACACATGTCTTACTGAATCAGAAGGTGCTCTAATTGCTAAGGCCATGCTAAAGGACACAATCATTTTAGCTTCTGAGACTAAGGCAGATAGAATTCAAATAGGTTTTTTTCCTGAAGAATGCTATGACATCATGAGTAGTATTGTAAATACAATTAGAGTTGAAGGTAATTTTGATAAGAAAGTAGAATTGTATCACCAGAATGGTTTAAATTTTGATCAAAGGTTTGCTTCAGTTGTAAAACAATCTCTTGATACGAATGTTGATTATTTAGTAGTATTAGGTGCTGATTTACCTTTTTTGGATCCTCAAATAATAAACAGAGCTTTAGATGACTTAGTAGCCAATATTGACAATAAACCACTAATAATAGGTCCATCAAATGGAGGTGGTATATATCTTGTCGGTATCACTAAGAGTTTCAATCCTAATTGGTTTGTTGAACATCAATTATTTAATAATGGAATTGAATTATCTCAATTTACCTTATTTTGCAAAAAAAATGAATTCAAACTAATTGTCCTCCCTCCTTATGGAGATATAGATATTGAAGAAGATTTAGTTACTTTAATTTCATATATTAACGTCCTTTCTATTGCTAAAGAGACTGATGGTTTCCATTTTCCTTATTACACGGCCAAAATCATTGATAAATTGGGAATATATATTGTTGAGGAGCAGGATCAAACACGTAAGAGAAAAATTGCTAAAAAGTAGGTCTCTTGAATATCATGCTTGTTAGTATTATTATAATTACTTTAAATGAAGAAGAAAATTTAAAAAAAACAATTGAGTCAGTTAAGAAAGCAGCAAAATTAAACAATGGAAGTTTGTTGCCTATTGAGATTATTGTGAGTGATGGGGGTTCAGAAGATAAAACTGTTGAAATTGCTAATGTTTTAGCGGATAAAGTAATAATAGGTCCAAGAGGAAGATATAAACAGCTAAATACTGGTGCTAAAGTTTCAAATGGAGATATTCTTTTATTTTTACATGCAGATACTTTACTACCTCCAGACGCGATTTTAATGATTATTAATCAGATGAGTGATTTTAATGTATTTGGTGGGGGATTTAAAAAAAAATGGAATTGGAATCCAAATGTTCAATTAACATCATTTCTCAAATTCATGAGTTACATGTGGCAAGGATTTGGAATTTGGTTGGTTAGGCTCTTAAAAACATTTCCTGGAGATAACGCGATATTTGTTCGGAAATCGATTTTCCAAAAATTAAATGGATTCTCCGCTTTATGGATTTGTGAAGATTTTGATTTTATTAAACGTTTAAAAAAACTTGGAAGAAAACATGTGATATTTATTAATTCTGCAGTATTAACCTCAACTAGACGTTACGAAAAATATGGCTTTTTTAAGATTAATATAATTTGGTTTTTTATTTATTTTACATGGCGATTTGGAATGCCATCAAATCGACTCAGGAATCGTTTTAAGAAGTATTCAATCATTCCAAAACGAGTAAATCGTTTAATTATAAGATTTTAATAAATTCTAATAAAATTAATTATGCTTTACAATTCACATAAAAAAAAGAATAAGAGAAAATAGAAAAAAAAAAAAAATTAAAATTTATTTAGTTATCGTCTTCGCCTATTTATTACGACACCAGTAACACCAATCCCAATAACTAAAGCAGCACCACATCCAAAGACTAAACTCAAAATATAGATGAAATCATTGATATAATCTGCTAGTGTTGGATCCGTTGGGGTATATGGTACTGTTGCTGGATCTGATTTGGGTCCTTCAACACCATATTCATTGACAGCGGCTACTTGATAAGTTCCTAATAATGGATCAATATCCCCTTCCAATGGCATGTAATAAAGTTCAGTATCCGTAGTACTATCAATGAATTCACCATTACAATATACATTGTAATATGAAACTGCTTCAACATTTGGAACCCATTCTATATATACTCCAGTTCCTATAGTCATCTGTCGAACAGATACATTCTGAACCTTTACTGGAGTGGGTGGCGCTGTGGCAATGATGTAGCCCGACTTGGTCTCGGTGTCGCTATCGGAATTCCTGTCCGTTACCGTCAAGGACACCGTGTAAGTGCCAGGCGTTGAGTACACGTGCGTTGGATTGGCCAAGTCACTGTCTATTATGCCGTCGCTATCAAAATCCCAGGCATAAGTGACGGGACTGTTGCCCAAGGTACCTGTAGAAGTGAACGTCACGGTCTGACCGGTTACTGGATTCAAGATGTCAGCAATAAAATCGATGTCTGGCTGCGTGTCTAAATCCACCGTGATGTAGCCCGTCTTAGTCTCGGTATCGGTATCAAGATCACTATCCGTTACCGTCAACGAGACCGTGTAAGTACCCGGTGTTGAGTAGACGTGCGTTGGATTGGCAACGACATAGTCCGTGATGCCATCGCCGTCAACATCCCAGGCATAAGTCGAAGGTTCATCACCTAAGTAACCTGAGGAAGTGAACGACACGGTCTGGCCGGTTACTGGATTCAAGATGTCGGCAATGAAATCTATATCTGGTACGGTAGTTAATACTACCGTGATGTAGCCCGTCTTGGTCTCGGTGTCGCTGTCGGAATTCCTGTCCGTTACCGTCAAGGACACCGTGTAAGTGCCAGGCGTTGAGTAGACGTGTGTTGGATTGGCAGTGGTATAGTCCGTGATGCCATCGCCATCAACATCCCAAGCATAAGTGACGGGACTGTTGCCCAAGGTGCCTGAAGAAGTGAACGACACGGTCTGGCCGGTTACTGGATTCAAGATGTCTGCAATAAAATCGATATCTGGTTGCGTGTCTAAATCCACTGTGATATAGCCCGACTTGGTCTCGGTGTCGCTGTCGGAATCCCTATCCGTTACCGTCAAGGACACCGTGTAAGTGCCAGGCGATGAGTAGACGTGTGTTGGATTGGCAGTGGTATAGTCCGTGATGCCATCGCCGTCAACATCCCAGGCATAAGTCGCGGGACTGTTGCCCAAGGTGCCTGAAGAAGTGAACGACACGGTCTGGCCGGTTACTGGATTCAAGATGTCTGCAATAAAATCGATATCTGGTTGCGTGTCTAAATCCACTGTGATATAGCCCGACTTGGTCTCGGTGTCGCTGTCGGAATCCCTATCCGTTACCGTCAAGGACACCGTGTAAGTGCCAGGCGATGAGTAGACGTGTGTTGGATTGGCAGTGGTATAGTCCGTGATGCCATCGCCGTCAACATCCCAGGCATAAGTCGCGGGACTGTTGCCCAAGGTGCCTGAAGAAGTGAACGACACGGTCTGGCCGGTTACTGGATTCAAGATGTCTGCAATAAAATCGATGTCTGGCTGCGTGTCTAAATCCACCGTGATGTAGCCTGTCTTGGTCTCGGTATCGGTATCGAGATCACTATCCGTTACCGTCAAGGACACCGTGTAAGTACCCGGTGTTGAGTAGACGTGTGTTGGATTGGCAATGTCATAATCCGTGATACCATCACCGTCAACATCCCAGGCATAAGTGGATGGTGTATCTCCCAAGCTACCTGATGATGTGAACGACACGGTTTGTCCTGTTACTGGATTCAGATTGTCAGCAATAAAATCAATATTTGGAACAAGATTACTGCCAACTACGATGTAATCTATTTTTATTTCGGTGTCGCTGTCAGAATCTCTATCTGTTACAGTCAATGAAACTGTATAATTACCTTCTATATTGTAAGTATGTGTTGGATTGGCAGTGACATAGTCCGTGATGCCATCACCGTCAACATCCCAAGCATAAGTGATAGGACCGTTGCCCAAGGTGCCTAAAACACTAAAACTCACACTCTCACCTATAAGAATGCTCGTTTCATCTGCACTGAAATCGATATCTGGTTGGGTATCTAAATCCACCGTGATGTAGCTCGACTTGGTCTCGATATCGCTGTCGGAATCCCTGTCCGTTACCGTCAACGAGACCGTGTAAGTTCCTGATGAGGAGTAAATATGCGTTGGATTGGCCAAGTCGCTGTCTATTATACCGTCGTTATCAAAATCCCAAGCATAAGCGACAGGACCGTTGCCCAAGATGCCTGAAGAAGTGAACGACACGGTTTGGTCAGTTACTGGATTCAAGATGTCGGCAATAAAATCGATGTCTGGCTGTGTGTCCAGATCCACCGTGATATAGCCCGACTTGGTCTCGGTGTCGCTGTCGGAATCCCTGTCCGTTACCGTCAACGAGACCGTATAAGTACCTGATGAGGAGTAAGCGTGCGTTGGATTAGCAGTGGCATAATCCGTGATGCCATCGCCATCAACATCCCAAGCATAAGTGACGGGGATATTACCTAAAGTACCTGAAGAAGTGAACGACACGGTCTGGTCGGTTACTGGATTTAAAATGTCGGCAATAAAATCGATGTCTGGTTGGGTGTCCAATTCCACTGTGATATAGCCCGACTTGGTCTCGACATCACTATCGCCATCATCATCAGTGACGGTCAATGAAACCGTGTAAGTGCCCGAAGTAGAATAGGTGTGTGTTGGATTGGCAGTGGTATAATCCGTGATGCCATCGCCGTCAACATCCCAGGCATAGGTCGAAGGTACATTACCCAAGGTGCCTGATGAAGTAAAGCTCACACTCTCACCTTCAAGAATGAGAGTTACATCGGCACTGAAATCGATTTCTGGTTGGGTGTCCAATTCCACCGTGATGTAATTTGTCTTGGTTTCAGTATCGGTATCGAGATCACTATCCGTTACCGTCAAGGAAACAGTATAAGTGCCAGGCGTTGAGTAGACGTGCGTTGGATTGGCAGTGGTATAGTCCGTGATACCATCACCATCAACATCCCAAGCATAAGTCGAAGGTTCATCACCTAGATCTCCAGATGAGGTGAACGAGACAATTTGACCAGTAACAGGTGTTAAATCATCAGCACTGAAATCGATATTTGGAACCAAATCTGGTTTTATTTGGTATGTACAAGTTATTCCAAATCCTTCTTTAGTAAAGACATATTGTTCCTTACATTCAGCATCAGTCATGATACCACTATCAAAATAGGTTCTTTGACAATCTAATGGGTCTGATATAGCATTTACAGTTCCATCATTTCCATAAAACGACATTTCGGAAAAACCTGCTACATCTTGCCAATACCAATGAACACTACTGTAAGTATCACCTGAAAATATTGCAGACATTTCTTGTACGGGCATGTATGACCACGCACCAGCCGTATCAGTTTTTACATACCTCCAATCACTCAATGGATTATCGGTTGCAGCCACGATAGGATTACTCTCATCATAACGTCCAATTACTGGACCAGCATCATTAACAAGATAATCTTCTCCACCATTGCTACCATCTGGAACACATACTCGAGTTGTGGCATAAGCAGAATCACATTGAATGTATCCATATCCACTTGGAGCTTGTCCAAGCCAGACTTCAGGATTATCACTTCTAATATCCGTATGAAGTCTAGTACCTTGATTAAACATGTAATAAGCATGCATGTATACATCTAAGTTTGGATCAGTTGCTCCTCGTGGTGAGTAATCCAAATTAATATCAACATTAATATCTTTGAATTCGTTTGCATAGAATAGAGTTGTTTTTCTATAAAAAGCTAAACCCTCTTCATATTCCATTATATTTACCCCAGCTTCATCTTGATAAGGGAATTGTACTTGTCTTAATGAGAACAAGTCTACAACAACCCTAACTGGGCCATCTATAGCACATTCATGATTATTACCAAGTGTAATTAACCCTCTTACAAAAGGACAATACTCGCTAGAACTACCGTAATCTCCATCATGATCCATGTAATCATCATATGCGCAAGTTACATATACAAATAGCATACCAAGTTCCCTATATTGATCCCTTGCTGTGCCATGATTTTGTCCGTCTGGTAAAGGTTGATTATATCGTCGATGTCCATTATTATAGTCAAAATCTTGACCTGGAAATGTAGTATCACCTGGACCCACTCCAAGATTCATTAGATCAAAATCCATTGTCACTGCATAACCTATATCGGAATCTATTTCGTCATAAAAGACGCCATTCCACGTTCCCATCCTTGCCGTATCCTGATGAGATTGAGAATTAATAGCTCCTGCGCCAAAGCTTGCTCCTGCTCTTTGAACATCTAACATGAGTTCTTGCCATTCTTTATTCCATTCGGAAAACATGTTTTGACCCTCAACAGTAATATCAGCAAGATAAGCTTGATCACCCGTAGAATCATAAGCAAATTCATAATTCTGCCCTATTACGGTTTGTGTAGCAATATCCCAATTGACAAGGTCTGCTCCACCAGTAGGTATGAAATAATTTTCTGCTGGAGGAGAGGTTCCTGTATCGTCGTTATAATATAGATACATGTAACCTATCTCAGTTGGATTGGCAGGATCGGTAATTGCGATCTCATATCGATAAGGATATGATGCTGCGTTCCACCAAATAGAAGAACTGACTTGATCACCGTTAAATGAGTAAAAACATAATTCATCATCCCAATCGATCCTGTCTGGTAATTGCTCCTTAGCATTCCCTGGTTGTTCCTCTAACCATGGCGACTTTGTAGGATCGGGTTGAACGGGTTGTGGATCTTTTTGCGCTGCCCCATCACCTACAGGGGAATTCCACGTATCATATACTTCTGCTTCTCTTGCAGCCCAGTATTCCATCACGCAGGTATAATTCGAGAGTTCCTTTTCACTTCCGATAGCACCATCAACATGTTTACCCACATATCGGTGATCAGGTATGAAATGACCCCAGTTGCATTGTTCTGTAGTTTGGGAACCACCCGAAAAATCAACAGTACCAGAAACAGTTTTCCCTGTCTCATAGGTATAGGATCTAAAATATCCCATTTCATCTAATTGAAAAGGTACTAAGTTCCAAGATCCATCATAATACGCGATTCGAATATTGTCTAAATGATGATTTTTTAAAGCGATCCATAATGCTCCTCCATCCGTGTTTTGGTCAAGAATTACGGGATACCCTACTAAGTTAAGAGTCCCAGAAGTCAAAACTTTTTCAGGATTTTTTTGTATTTTTCCTATATTTACAGCAGTGAATAAAATAGGCAGTAAAAATAGGCTTAATAACATGAAGTATTTTAAAATTTTATTCATCTTAGATTTTTTATTCATAGTTATCATCCTCCTTCTCTTCATATAATCCATTACCTTGATCATAGTTATTCTCTGTATAATCATCTTTTTCTTGCAATCCGCTCAAAAATACATGCTGACTTACTCTTTGTGATACTAACGTTTTTGATTTTGGTTTTTTTTTAGACACTGTACTTCCAAGTATTGCAATAGTTGATAGACCAATCATTGCTACTCCTAATATTATTCCTCCCATTCCTAATGTATTTGCTAACGCATTAGTATCCGCTGGTAAACCATAAAGATATTGGGCTAGAAATGGCATTAATTCATATTCAAAGTCCTGCAACCAATTGAGAATAATTTTCATTTGCTCTGCTGTCAATCCAAACTCAGACATTAAGTAGCTTGCAATACTTGAATCAGGATTATCTCTTGCTGCTTTCCATCTCTCAATTCCTAGGGGATTGGTTAAAGCATATTCATTTGTTTCATTCCAAAGAGCCTCAGCTTCATTATATGTTAGATTTAAAGGATTTGGAATTCCTGCCTCTAATCCATAAGCTTCCATAAATCCTAAAGGAAGTGGAAATCCTGGAGCGCTAACTAGTTCACCATTCGCCCATTGAATTAAGAAATAATAATAAGCTATTGCCTGAATTGTATCATCCACAACAGATAATTCAGGTCTTAAAACTAAATGCTTACCATCCTCAAGTACTTTAGGAATTCTATTATAAAATACATATATACGAGTATAATTAACAAGAGCAGTTAGTTGATCCCAAGTACATTGGTAATTTGTTTCCATTTCAGCTATTAACAATGGATTTGTGCTTGCAATAGCATAATTTTCAAAAAATTCAATTGCATCCCAGGCATTTGATTCAAGATTCAACGTATCATTTATTAAACCAGGAATATAACCTGATTGTCCTTTAATCCCACTACCAAATAATAATAAACTTTGCGCTTCTGGAGTAAAACTCAAGTTTTTACCATAATAATATGAAGGACATAAGAGTTCAACGGTATCAGTTGATTCTGTATATGTGATATTTGCATCTTCACTAATATCATTGAAAAATGTTTCTGATCCATCATAATTAGCGTCACAAATTCCATTTGCTAGGTAAAACATTGTAGAACTAAATGTTACATTGACCATATTCTCTACAATAGGTCCAGCTTCATCTCTAATTCCAATAAGTCCGGTATCAAGATTAGCAGATACTAAATCACCAATATATTGATCAGCAATTACTCCGACGGGAAGTATCACGCTTCCAAATAGTAATAATATGACCGCAGTAAATGTTAATTTTTTTGACATTTTTTTTAAACCTTTTTTTTTGTTTTTTTTTTAAATTGTATATCATTGAAAGTTCATTTTTTTGAATGAAAATCAATCATTTACAAATTTCTTTGTTTTAATTTTAAATTCTATAGTTTTACTATAGATTAAACCCTAATTTGTTGTTAAATTTCATCATTTTCATGTTGTATTCTTGATCAAATGGGTTTAACATTTTTGATCATTCCTCTAAATGAAATATTCTTCATTGTATGACCATTGGTCAATGAAGATTTATTCAACGATTGAATATTTCTTCAACTTTATATATAAAGATTTCACATTTCTTATGTGAAAAAAAAGAAAATCTAAAATCTCTAATGAAAATTAATATACGAAATATAAATTTACTTACGTATATACCAACATTTTAACAGTGTTAAATATATTAAAATAAGCGTATAAACTTAGTGCAATCGATATTTCTATTTTTTTTATTAATATTGAGCTCAAAAAAAACATAGAAATAATAGATTATCTAAGGAAAAATTAACTCCTTATTATTTATCTATTCTAGAAGTGCCTTTGATTATCTAGAATTTTCCTTAAATATTGTTATAAGTTTCTACCTTAGAGTATTTAAATATGATATATTTTTTCACTGGATTTTGAACAACTTGAAAAAATAGGTTTTATAAATTATTAATCTAATATTTTTAATATATTAGATATTTAACTCCTTAATAAAAACGCTCATTATTAGAAGATAAATTGGTGAAAATTATGGCAAAATGGGTATGTGATGCTTGCGGGTATGTCTACGACGAAGAAGCTGAGGGAACGAAATTCGAGGATCTACCCGACGATTGGACCTGTCCTGTTTGCGGGGTAGGTAAAGATATGTTTACAAAACAATAATACTTTCTATTCATTTTTTTATTTTTATATTATACATATAAAAATTTTTTAAAAATTAATCCAATTGAAATTAAAATATATATGAGAATTTAAAAGCTTCAATTCCTCCAAATTCATTTAATTCTAAATTAGTAGTAAATCATAAACAAATTTATATACAAGAAAGAAGAATATATGATTTATATTATGATTACTCCTTACAGTTTTGAATATTATTTATATTTAGTAGTTACAATATTAATTTTAATCATAACCATATCAATAGCACTAATTTTATTTAGAAAGATTTTCCTAAAAAAAAAAGACTCGGGAAGGTTTTCCTTTGATTTCATTTTTGCAATGTTTATGCTATATATTAGTTACTTCTTCTCAAGATTGTTTTATCTGATATTTGATTTTATCCTAACCCAGTTTAATCCTACTGTATATCATTATATGCCTAATATTATTTTTTATAAATTGGGAGATTTTTCAATATCAATAGGATTTTTTATAGTCCTATATTTTATTGATAAGGAGCTTTTGAGTTATAAAATGAAGAGAATTCCTGCAATTTTAATATTAATTATAGGTTTAGTTCAGTTATTTTATCCTGTTGTCTCACGCTTGGATTTTGAAGTTGTTGTTCTCTTAGGATATGTTGGATTTTCAGTAGTATTATTAATTTTTTCATTATTCTTATATGTTGGGAAAAAAAATCAAAGTCTAAGAAAATATGCGTATATGATCGCTATAGGTATATTATTAATTCCAATTGGTACAGTATTTGCCTCTATTGCAGCAGATATCGTTGAATTGGCATCAATACTCTATATGATATTTTTTATCCTTTTGACAATAGGAATAGTTATTATGGGATATGGCGTGTTAAAATTTAATATTTAAAGAAGTAATTTTGATGTGATCTTTAAACTTAATGGTATCTTAACATTAAAATAATTTCCAACGATTTCAAATAAAAAATTGAGATAATCTGGATAAATTTTTAATATATTATACTTTTGCTTTAAATGTTCCATTAAATGTTTAATATCTAATCCAACTTTTGAATTTTCAATATATTCCTTAATTAAGATAGATAAAAGATAAGCCTTTAAATTTTCATTTGAAAGTAAAATTTGAGATGATTTTTCATCAATTTCTCCAAAAAACTTCTGAATAATCATTTGTTCAATTGTATTTTTCTTTGAATTGATAATTTTATCTTTATCTTTAATTATATCATTTCCATAAAAGACTAAATCATTTTTGTATACTTTCTTATTACTATTATATTCAGATTGGTTCATTATTTTTAATTTAACATCAAATGTATTTTTAAAAATTGAATGAAAAAAATTTAAAAAATGTTCATTTAAGAAATCATCATTGGAGATTAATATAATTTCTTTACCAAAATACACACCTCTTAATATTTTTACTAAGGTTGAGGGTAATAAATTCAATTTTATTAAGTTTACATTAAATTGGTTTTCTAATACCATTTTGGGAGGATTAAAATTCAAGTCTAATTCTGGAATTTTAATTTTAAAATCACATATAAAAGAGTCTCTTACAGTTAAGTTTGTATCAACGTATACCACGAATGAATGTTTACATATCATATTTTCTAGGATATTGATAGATGAGATACCTCTCTTGCTATTTTTAATTATAGTTCCATCAATATCTAATTTACCCTTATTTTTACAAACTGGACAGGTTATATTTATTTTTACATTTAAATATTCTGTCATGAATTATGTGCGTTTTGATTTTATATATTTTTATATATATATAGAAACTTCAAATATTTATTTATACCGATATACTAATTAAATAAAATTAATACAGTAATAGGTAATAAAAAAAAATTAATAATTTAGCCCCTAAATCTTCTTTCTAACGTTTTCCCGTGCAATTTGAATGCTAAGAAAAGAGAGACAAATCCAAAAAATAGCAAGAATCCGATATCAATCAAGACTCCAAATAGACCAAATGCACTTGAATTACCTAAACCAACATCGACTAAATCAACAAAATAAGTCAATGGAGAAATGAAGATTATAGGAGATACCATGATTTCCATGAATAAAGGACTAATGAATATTATAGGAAATTTTATGAGAATCGTCAAGACCATTGTATTTCCAGGAGTGTCTGTAGAAGGAACTGAAAGTATGAGACTAAAGCAGGAAAACGCAAATCCTGCCAATATTATACCAACAATTAGAAGGATGAAATTAATCGAGAGAGGTATTGATAAGAATAACATTCCTAAAATCAGGGGAATGGAAGAAAATGACGCTCCATAAATGAAAGAACTCCATGCACTACCTAATAATATTGTTTTTATAGATACTGGACAAGTTACTAGTCTTTCAAATGTTTTCCTCATCGTTTCCCATGGGAACACGATAGGTCCAATTGAAGTCGATGATAAGAAGATGATCATTGCCATCAAACCAGAAATTAGATAAATTGGTTGGACACTTCTTCCTACTGTTAAAGCTATAAAGAGGATTATTGGAAAAAGAATTCCTTGAATTAATACCGGTGGTTTATTATAATATATTCTCAGGTCCTTTTTAGTAACTGTAAAAGAACGTCTTAGTTGTGTTGTAAAAGTTTTAAATTTTGATGTTTTAACTATTAGAGTACCCTCAGTCATGTTAAATACCTCCTTCAATTATTTTAAGAAAAGCTTCTTCTAGTTTTGGTTGGTGAGTGCTCAAGTGCTTAATAGTAATGCCCCTTTCCCTAATATAATCTGTTAGCTCACAGATAGATTCATGGATATCTTCAACAATTATATGAAAACCATCGCTTGTATTTTGAACGTTTTTTACAGAATGTAGTTTTTCAAGCTCTTGCTTATTTAATCCGTTTATAAAATGTAGATCTATAGCTTTAAATTCTTGAGTCAACTTTCTTAAGTTATAGGGAGTGTCTAAACTGATCAACTTGCCATGATTGACAATTGCAATTCTATCGCATAACTCGTTAGCGACTTCCATATCATGAGTAGTTAAAAAAATAGTTACTCCCTTCTCATTATATTCTCGTATTAATTGTTTTATAATCTTTGCTGATTGAACATCAAGACCCGATGTCGGTTCATCAAGGAATAATATCTTCGGGTCATTCATGAGCGCCATACATACAAGTAATCGCTGTTTCATTCCTTTAGAGTATTTTCCTGCCTTAATATCTCGTTTTTCAAATAAATCAAACTTTTTTAACAAGGTTTCCGCTTGTTTTATTCTTTTAACTCTTGGGATTCCATTAATTTCTCCAATAAACATCAAATTTTGCCATCCAGAATAATCTAAATATACATTCGCCATTTCTGGAACGTTTCCAATGACTTGTTTTACGGTTAGTTGATTTTTCCATGCATCTAATCCAAAGATCTCTATTTTTCCTTTTGTAGGTTTTAACACCCCTGTCAACATCCTGATGGTGGTAGTCTTTCCTGCTCCATTTGGTCCTAAAAATCCAAAAATCTCCCCCTTTTTCACCTCAAATCCAATATCATCAACGGCCTTAACAGTATTTTGTTTTCCATTAGAATTATTTATTCCAATAAACCTTTTTTTCCCTCTTTTAGGAAATTTAAAATATTTAGATAAATTTTTTACAACAATTGCATTCACTTTAATCACCTTTTTATATTAAAAAAAAATTTAGTAAAAGGTTCATTTTTCGGTATTGAGTTTTATATGCTTTAGAATTTCCTCAAATGGTAGATCTCCATGACACTTAATGATTTGATTTAATGTACATCCATTGGGATGCTTTTCTTTTATATCAAGATGATCACATTCACAATCTTCTACCTGTTCTATTTTCATTTTTAAGTTTTCACCTTTTAATTACTCTTTTTTTTTTTAAAATTTTTATTTAAAATTTAATCAGTTAAATATTAGATCAAACTAATCAAACTTCAAATTTAAATATTTTCAATTTTTATTAATATTATAGTACTATAAATATGGAGTAAGAATAGTGACAAAAGAAATTGACGTCTCAGAAATGATGATTTACGCAAGAGCATTGCACTGTGGTATAAGATGGAGGATAATTGAAGTCTTAAGAGATGGTTCAAAGAGTTCTGATGAAATTTTTAATCTTTTAAATGAAACTAAAGAAATAATGCCTGAAAATCCTAAAGAATGTCATGGACAATGCCAAAATGATATTACAAAAGATTTGAAAAAACCTTCTCTTTATTATCATTTAAGAGAGCTAGAAAAGGTTGGAATCATAGAACTTGATGAGTATAAACCAAGTAAAGAAGGAAGGGCTCCAGAAAAAGTATGGAAGCTAAATATCGAAAAATTAACAATTAACTTTAAATAATTTTTTATTTGAAATCTAGTTTTTTGGAATAAGAACAATAAAATTGCTTCCTTTAGAGTGATCTCCTTGAATTTTATCTTGAACATTAATTTCTCCACCATAACTTTCGATAGTTTTTTTAACCAAGGATAGTCCAATTCCCATTCCTTTACCACCCTTATATTCCCTATTTCCTACTTCAAAAATCTTGTCTTTTCGTGAATCTTCTACTCCTATTCCATTATCAATAAATTCTATCTTTACATATTCATTTATAACCTTTTTAACGAAAGAAATTTTTATTAAAATCTCTATAATTTTCTGATTATTATAACTAACAGCATTTATCAATAAATTCTCAAATGCGTCTAATAATAACTCGTTAGCATTGACATTAATGTCATTTGTATTCGTCTCAATATGAATTAAAATTTCTTTATCATGATATTTTTTTCTTAAAAAATTAATTGCCTCATTTAAGAAATAACACAAATTTATTTTCTGTAGTTCAATGTTTAAATCATCCACTCTAGATAACTTCTGGACGTTTGAAATTAATTGAGCTCCTCTATTAGCACTCTCTTTGATAATTTCTAAAATTTCATTAATATCTACAGTATTGTCCTGATTTTTATTAAAAAGGGAATAAAGCTCAACTGATGATAATACTCCTTGAAGGATATTATTCATATCGTGCGCAAAAAGGTCTTTATAGAAATTGGCACGGTCAAAAGCTTTTCGATAATTTGCTTCAGATGCTTTTAATTCATCTTCTGCAGTCTTGCGTTCACTTATATCATTTATTATTGCTTGAATAAATCTCATTTCCCCTATTTGGACGAATGACAATTGAGAAGAAATCCAAATTTTTTTTCCATTTTTATTATATATGAGAAGTTCTCTTGGTTTGGGAAGTTCTCCATTGTGAATTTTATTTTGCCTCGCCTTAAAATTTAAGTATTCCATTTCAGGATATAAATGGAATTCTTTGTAATGTTTCCCTATTACATCTTCTAGAGACAATCCTATTAATTGTAAAAGAGCGTTATTGATATCTATTATGATTCCTTTAAAATTGAAAAGTGCGATTCCAAAGGGCGCAGTATTGAATAAATTCCTGTACTTCTCTTCGGATTCTTCTAATTTTTTTTGGAGGTTAATATCCCTCGAAATTCCATAAAATCCAATCCTTTCTCCATTGGAATCCGTTTTTAAGTATGCAGCAATTTCAATATATTTTTCTTCTCCAAGTTTGGTTATAATTTCATATTCTAGTATAATTTGTTGCTTCTTATAATTGTAAAGTTCGTTATATTGTTTTTTTATCCAAGGAATATATTTGTCTATAACATATAAACTAAAGTTTGTTCCTATTAACTCTTCCTCAGAATAACCCATAAAATCGCAGATTTCTTTACTAGCAACAATATAATCACCTCTAAGATTGACTTCATAATATCCATCATAGTTCTTTTCTATAATACCTCTAAATTTTTCCTCAGATCTTTTTAAATTTTCTTCCGCTCTCTTTCGTTCAGTTATATCTCGAACAAAAATTAGAACTTGATCATCAGAGAGATATAAAAGCCGCGCTTCAAATGATTTTAGATCTTTTATCAATTCAAGATCATATTCCAATACTTGAGGTTCTCGTGTTTCTATAGTTTTTTTTACAGCAATGAGACTTTCTCTCGCGATTTTTACAGGCATTATATCTGTCAATTTTTTTCCCATAAATGATTCTGGTGTGAGGTAAAAATCATTTAAATTACCTTTATAATCTAATATTGTGGTATCTCCGGTAACCAGGAAATAAATGTCGGGGATTGCTTCAAAAATGCTTCTAAATTTTAATTCAGATTCCTTTAATTTCAATTCGGAATCCTTTCTATCTGTAACATCTTGAATTATAGCATGAAAAAATATTTCGTGATTAATAGTAAATGCTGATAAGTTGGAATTAATCCATCTTTTACGACCATCTTTTAAGGTTACTTGAAATTCTACAGGATCAACCTGTTTCCCGTTTATAAGTGAATCCTGCCTTTTTTGGAGTAATTTAAAAGTTTCTGGAGGAAAGTTCAGAATATTTAATGATAGTTTTCCAACTAAATCACCTTTTTCTATACTAAATAATTCTTCTGTAGTATCATTTACATCAAGGATGATTCCATTAGAATTCATTATGAAAACGGCAAATGGAGATATGTTGAATAGATGACGGTATCTCTCCTCAGATTCCCTTAATTGGAGTTCAGTTTCTTTAATGTCAGTAATATCAATATGAGAGATAAAATCTGCTGGTCTACCATTATATAATATAGTTTTTGAGATAGTCCGGGTCCATCGAATATCTCCATTTTTATGAATAAATCGGTATTCATACTCATTGACAACATCTTTCTCTCCTTTTTGTTTTTTAATCGCCTGCTCTCTTACAAAGTCCCTATCATCAGGATGCACGAGGTTTTCTAAAAGCGTGGTTAAATCCCAATCCTTTATTTCATCTCTTAAATATCCTGCTTGTTCGGCTAATCTTCCATTAAAAAACTTCATTTCATTATCTTGTAAAATTGTAATACCTATTGATGATTCTTCAGCTAAACTTCTGAATTTTTCTTCTGATTCTTTTAATTTTTCCTCGGTTCTTTTCATATCTGTAATATAAACTTGAGATATAAAATCCGCGGGTCTTCCATTATAAGTTATTGTTTTCGATAAATTTTTTACCCATATTATATCACCATTCTTATTAAATAATCGATACTCATATTCAACAACTACATCCTTTTCACCCACTTGCTTTTTAATAGCTTGTTCTCTAATAAAATCTCTATCCTCTGGATGTACTGTTTTTACAAGATCAGCTAATTTCCAATTTTTTATTTCTTCATGAGGATAACCAAGCTCTTCAGAAACTTTATGATTAATAAATTTAATCTCATTATCCTGCAAAATTGTAATACCTATTGAAGACTGTTCTGCAATTGTTCTAAATTTTTCTTCAGATTCTTTTAATTTTTGTTCTGCTTCTCGTTTCTCTGTTATATCAATAATGGTTACTAAATCCGCGGGACGCCCATTATATCTAATAGTCGTAGAGATATTATCAACCCAGAACTTTTCACCTGAACTCTTGATACAATGTATGGGATATTGAAGTATTATATTAGAATCTCCCATTTGTTTCTTCCGTGCTTGTTCCATGACAAATTCTTTTGAATCCTCGGCTACCGTTTTAGCATACTCTTTTGGTGACCATGTAAGCATTTCCTCTCTATCATAACCAAATAAATCTGCCATTTTCTGATTTGTATAAACAACACGATCATCTTGTAAAATAGTAATAGCTAAATGAGAGTCCTCTGCTATAGTTCTGAAATTTTCTTCAGATTCTTTTAATTTTTGCTCGGCATTTTTTTGTTCGGTTATATCTTGAATAATTGCTTGAAAAAAATCTTGTTCTCCAATTTTTACGAAAGCTATTTCGTTTTTTATAATTGCGATAGAGCCATCCTTCTTTTTTATTTCCAATTCCTGTGGTTCTATAACACCTTTTTTTGTTATTGCTTGAAACCTCTCTTTTAACGTGTTAATTATGCGTTCTGAATAAAAGGGCAATTCCAAATAATTTTTACCAATTAATTCCTCAATAGAATATCCAAATATTTTCTCAGTAGCAGAATTGCATTCTATAATCTTTCCAGTAAAATCAATTAATACGATCGCATTTGGAGACTTTTCAAATAAATTTCGATATTTTTCTTCAGATTCTAGTATTTTTTTTTCCGCTATTTTGCGGTCAGATATATTCCTCCCTATTGCAACTATATATTTAAGACTTTTTTTTTCATCGAATATTCCAGATGCGATATATTCAAATGGAATAAAATATCCATCTTTAGTTTTGAGATGTGCTTCTGCAACTGCATTTTCTCCTTTTTCTATTAACTTTATTGCCTTAGATAATTTTAAAAGATCATCCTCACTGTAATAACTCTGAGGAGCTTTTAAATTTCTTATTTCTTCATCACTATATCCACTTATCTCATTAAATGCTTTATTCCATCTTATTGGTTTTCCGGTAGAAGGATCAAAAACGAAAAAAGTATCCATTTGAGTATTTAATGCAGTTTCTGTGAATTTTTTTTCTCTTAGAAGGGCCTCTTCACTCTTTATTCTTTCCGTGATATCTCGAGAGATTCCAATTAAAATATCCTTATCATGTACTTTACCTTTAGTTATCTTTGTTTCGACGGGAATCAAGTTTCCCTCCTTGCCCCTGATGGGAAGATTATAAGAATCGGTTTCCCCTTTCAATAATTTAGAAAGGCTCTTAGATCCCTCATCTTGTATTTCTTGCGGATGCAATATTACAAATGGTTTATTAAATAAATCTTCTATAGAATACCCTAATCTCTCAGTTACTGCTTTATTTATTTTTAAGATCTTCCCTTTTGAATCTAATATGAATAAAAAATCATGAATCAAGTCATAAAAATGAGCGTGTTTTTCATCAAAATCCAATTCATTTAACGCATCATTTGGATCGGGGGTCATGATTCTTTCTAATCCATGTTTTCGAATGTTTTAAATTGAATTTATAAATAAAAATCTTATTCTTTATTTTATTAGTTTGAACTCTATCTATCAAATATAAGGGGTTTGGAAGTAATATTAATTAGAATAATTTCACTATATATCCTTATCTAAAGAATAGAAGATAAAAGTTATATTTAATTTCTCGCTTTTTTGAATTTATGAGATAATTTTATATTTTATAGGAATTAAACTTAATATTTTTCTAAAGATCCTTTATATCAAATTATATTCATAATAATAAAAGGTGAAATAAATCATTAAGAATTTAGAAATCTTAAAAGATGTGTTTTTTGTTGGATATGTTGATTGGGAAGTTAGAAATTTTCATGGATATTCTACTCATAAAGGAAGTTCCTACAACGCTTACATAGTCAAGAGTGGTGATAAAACCATTTTAATCGATACTGTCAAACGTCCTTATTTTAATTACTTTTTGAAAAACATAAAAGATGTATGTGATCCCGGCGAAATTGATTATTTTATAGTTAATCATATTGAACCTGATCACTCCGGTTCATTTCCTTTAATTATATCACACCTCCCAAATGCTGAGATCATAGCATCTGTGAAAGGTGTTGAAATCTTGGAGCAACATTATCATGAAGAAGTAGATGTAGAAGTTTTCAAGAAAATACGAGCGGTTGGAGAAGGAGATACATTAGATGTTGGAAATGGTAAAGTTTTTACTTTTGTACCTATCCCAATGATTCATTGGCCAGATTCAATGGTATCTTTCATGTCTGATGAAAATGGAAAAAATGTGTTATTTTCTAACGATGCTTTTGGTCAACATTTAGCAACATCAAAATATTGGGATGATGAAAATCCAATTTCTGAGATATTTGAACAAGCAGCGAAATATTATGCAAACATCTTATTGCACTTGTCTAAATTAATTGCCAAAACACTCCCTGCAGTAGGAGCACTCCCAATTGATATTATCTGTCCTTCACACGGTGTTGGATGGAGATCTCACATACCAAAAATTATTGAAGCTTATACTAAATGGTCAAGTGGGGAAATTGAAGAAAATAGTGTCCTTATAGTATATGATACGATGTGGGAAAGTACTGCAAAAATCGCGAAAGCCTTATACCAAGAAATATTTAAAAGGGGGATTCCAGTTAAGAGGTATAGGCTAACAAATGCAGATTATAGTGATGTGATCACTGAGTCAATGAAAGCAAAAGCAATTTTAGTAGGAAGTCCAACTTTAAATATGGGATTGTACCCAACTATAGCAGAATACCTCTCTTATCAAAAGGGATTGAAACCAATGAATAAAATAGGATTAGCATTTGGTTCATATGGTTGGAGCAAGGGTGCTGTTAAGGCAATAATTGAGGAATTAAAAGCTACGAAAATCGATGTTATGGATGAATCAATCGAAATTAAATTCGTTCCTCGCAGTGAAGACCTTAATTTTAAGGAAATAGTTGATAAGTTAGTTGAAAAAATGGAAAAGGGGGCTTAAATTGGATTTTTCCTTAACTGATGAACAAATAAAGCTTCAAATGAAAGCAAGAGAGTTTGCGCTAAATCATATCCTTCCCGTTGTTCATAAATATGATGATATTGGAATAACTCCATTGCACGTTATTGAAGAAGCATGGAAAGCAGGACTGATGAATTTAGACATCCCTAAAAAATATGGTGGGAATGAGTATGGTTTACTGGATTCCTCATTAGTTGTTGAGGAACTTGCTGCCTCGGGACCTGGAATGGCAACTAGTATCTTCGCTAATGGTCTGGGAGAAGAGCCGCTATTAATGTCTGAGAATGAAGCTTTAAAAGAGGAAATATGTAAAGATCTATTAAATAGTTTTGGTTTAATCTCATTTGCAACTTCTGAACCAGTTATGGGTTCTGATGTTGGAGGGATGATATGTAAGGCTGATAAAGATGGAGACGAATGGATCCTTAATGGAAAAAAATATTGGATCACAAATGCGGGTCTCGCGAAATATATCTCTCTTTTTGCGAATGCCGATCCTAAGTCAAGACATAAGGGTATCTGTGGATTTATAATAAGAACTGATAAAGAAGGCGTAAAAACAGGAAGTCACATTGAAAAAATGGGTCATAGGTGTTCCAATACAACAGTTGTAGATTTAAAAGATTATAGGGTGCCTCCAGGTGATGTATTAGCGGAACCTGGTAAAGGTTTTCCGTTAGCGATGAAAACATTCGCGAGAACTCGACCAATTATTGGTGCGATGGCTACTGGGTTAGCTCGTTCGGCTATGGAATGGGCAATTCATTATGTTAAAAAACGCAAAGCATTTGGTCAACCGCTTGCTGAATTTCAAGCACTCCAGTTTAAAATAGCTGAAATGTATCAAAAAGTGGAAACTGCTCGATTGATGACATGGAGGGCTAGCTGGGATGCAGATACAGGGAAAGATCCGCTGATATGGGCTTCAATGACCAAGTTTTATGCAACTGAGATTGCGTTAGAAGTTGCGAATGATGCCTTACAATGTTATGGTGGTTATGGCTATACAAAAATGATGCCAATAGAAAAATTATTTCGAGATGCGAAGCTATATCAGATTTATGAAGGAACCACACAAATTCAGAAATTAATCATATCGAGACATGCTTTGGGATCATATCAACCAATAATGCCTGCAATAGAAGATGTACCTTACGCTCCTGTCGATGAGGATTGGAAACAAAAAACGGAATATTGGGATGATATTAATAAATCAAAAGGAGCTAAAAAAGCGTGGAGATGCCGTATTTGCGGCCATATTCATTATGGAGATGAGCCACCAGAAGAGTGCCCGGTCTGTAAATATCCTAAAGGTGTCTTCAAGGAAGTTTGGTCAATATAATCAAAGAAATTTTTCTTTTTTATTTTTTTAAGTTTAACTTTTCAATAAGGAAAGTCTGAGGATTTAAACTCACTTTTCATGTTCATGATCTACACTTAATGTTAATTGAAAACTTATACAGTTAAAATAATAGTAATATTTTAGCTTTTATATTCCAATTTAAATTATATGATATAAATTCAAATTCAATAAAGTTAAATCATTGATAATTATTTCAAATTTCAATGATTAATTAAAAAAAAATGGTGAATTCTAATTGAAATTAAGATTCAATAAAAAATTTAAGCGAATTGCTCTGATATGCGCTCTTTTTTCACTCTTTATTATAGGTACAATATTAATATATATAATACCTATTAGTGTGAAAATAATTCCGGGACAGACTGTTATAACCGATGATGGAGTGACTATTTACTTCAATGTTTATGAACCAGTTAATGGTGATGACGTAAAGAACGCGATTATATTGGGGCATGGGGGATCTGCAAATAAAGAATTTATGAAAGGATATGCAATCGAAATGGCAGCAGCAGGTTTTGTCGCTGTGACATTAGACTTTCGAGGACACGGTCAAAGCATGGGAGAAATTGATTTTTCCTTATTAGCTAATGATGTTCGAGCAGTAAAAGATAAATACCTAGCCGAACGTGGAGATATAAATATGAGTAATCTGGGATATCTTGGATATAGCATGGGGGGATGGCCTGGAAATGAAATTGTTAAAGAAGATGAGGCTTTCAAGTGTTTTATTTTAGTAGGATCTAGTTTACTTATCAAAAAAAATGAAATTGACAATCGAAGTCTAAATATACTTATGATTCAAGCTCGTTATGATGAAGCTCATACCTTAGAAAAAACTAAGGGAGAAATGGGAGCTTGGTTAGGTATGAATGGAGAGGCTATAGATGCAAATAAATTATATGGTGATTTTAATGCAAATGCTTCAAAAATTTATCTTGATGATAATAGCGATCACTTAACTCTTTCATGGGATACAGATTTTATTAGAGAAGCAAGAAATTGGGTTATTAACACATTTGATGAGGTGAGAGCTCCTGAAGAGAATTTCTTCGCACATTTTAGAATTTTAATACTCATAATGCAGACATTTGGGGGTCTTGGAGTTTTCTTTTTAATTATAAAACCTCTTTCTCAGTTAATCATAAATCCAAGGGAGGGAGAAGTTGTAAAGATTGAAGAACCAAATGAGAGCATAAGTAGCTTATCAAAAAATATAATGTTATATTCATTAGTTTTTGGAATTCCAGGAATGTTACTTATGATATGGGTTTTATTTGTTCTACCACTAGTTACAGCAGGATTATTTACGATGCTTTTATTCGGGCAAGCATTTGGAATACTTTTATTACTCAGAAAGATTGCTAAAAATGCAAAATCTTCACTAAAAGAATATTTAATGAAACCATTTAAAATATCAAGAAATTCATTGCTTAAACATGTTGTTTTAGGACTTATTTTAGGAGGAATTTTGTATTTGATTCTAATACTTACATTCGGATTAAATTATATAGGAATGATCCCTTCCATTATCAAAATTCCATGGATTCTAATATACTTTGCATTTATTTTATTCGTAGTACTGATACAAGGAATATTTCTACAGTTAATTTATCAAACAAAACTGAAAAGTAAGTCCAAAGGTTTAACTAAGACAGCTCTTTTCGGATTCATGAGTCAAATCATATACTTATACGTGTTTATATTAGCTTTCTCAATGATAACCAATAATTATTTTACATTAATATTCTTAACAATCGCAACTCCAGTTACTCTTTTAAGTAGCTTCGTTTTAGTGTTTCTATATAAAAATTCTGGGAATATTATAGCTGGAGCAATTATAGTCGCGTTTATCATAATTTGTTTATTGTGTACATTAGCTCCATTTTCGTTTTCAATAGGCAGTTCAGCACCATACCTATCCATATAAAGAATAATCAAGTTTAAGCAAAATTTTTTTTTATAATACTTTACCTTTTATTAAAAAGAAGAATAATCCAATTTATTGAATTATGTATCCTTCCTTTTTCCAAGCTTTTCCCATAACATCATTCTGTTTAAGATATTCCTTTTTTACATTTTCAGGAACTCGGTTAAATGGACATGAAAAATTAATACAACTTTTACAGCTTCTTGTCAAAATGATGAATATCCATACAATTATCCCCACAATCGATAATAAAAATAAAAAATATTGCTTTCCAAGAATTAAAAAGATTAAAGGATAAATGAACGATATAACTATTCCACTTAACCACTGTATTTTTTCTGATTGATTCATGGATTCTGGATGGTATTGCCATAATTTATAAAAACCATAATGTGTATGACATCTAAGAAATTTACCTTCTTGATTATAATAAGGGCAATGACTGCATAAAATCCGGTTTTCCCAAATAAAATAAAAAATACTCATAAAAATCAAGTAAATTGCAATCCAGATTATAAAACCACTTATAAACATTCCATACAATGAAAGGACGAAAATAAAAATAAGGGGTATGAAAAATAGTAGCGTATCTTTAATCCTAAACTCACATCTGATTTTTTTATTAAGAGAACAATCTCTACAATCATATCCCGACTTATTACAGAGGTTTTTCTTATCTATATTATTATTAGATTTCATTGGATTTTTTTTAAAACCATTTTTTTTTCTTAAAATAAATAATCATTATAATTCCCATAGACAACATTATCGTAATAAGGATTATTGGCGCCCATATTTCATTTATCCAAGGAAGAAATGTTAGATTCATGCCAAAAAACCCTGTAATAAAAGTGATTGGTATAAATATTGTTGAAATGATTGTAAGAACTTTCATGACTTCATTTAACTTATTATTTACACTCGATAGATAAACATTCAGCATTTCAAATAACATGTTTTGAAAAGTTTCAACCGTTTCAATAATATAGAGTACATGATCCTGAATATCATTTATGTATAAAATAGTGTTTTCTTGAATGTATTCCGATTTAGAGATGATTAATCTATTTAAAATTTCCTTTAATGGTAGAGCATTTTTTAATATTATATTAATATTCCTTTTTAACCTAAGGATTTTATGAAGAGTTATTTCTGTTGGATTTGAAATCAGTTCTTTTTCAGTTTTTTCAATTTTTTCAGCAATTTCTTCAAGAATCATCAAATAATTATCTACAATTATATCTAATAAGGAATATAGCAAATAATCTGATTTTGAGGTTCTTAATAAACCAATATTTTCTTGAATTCTAAGTTCGATTGCATTAAAAATGTCATTTTCGCGCTCTTTAAAGCAAATTATATGATTTTTACCCAAGATTAAGCCTATTTGTTCCCTTGTTAATTTATCATCATCACTAGAATAGTTTAAGTTTTTTAGAATTAAAAAAATACCACTATCCATTATGACAATTTTAGGTCTCTGTTCTGTATTCATTATATCTTCTAAAAGAAGTTGATGTAAATTAATTATGGATCCAATTTTTTCGATTACATCCGCATCAGATATTCCCATAATATTAATCCATTTTATATCGGAATCATTTAATAATAATTTAACCTCATCCAAATTTATATTAACTTCATGTAAAAATTTCTCTTTTGTATACGATGTAGCTGAAATTTTTGTTTTTTTATGAATTTCGTCTCCTATGTACAACAGAGTACCTGGAGGAAGTCCTTTTTTCTTTGAGATATTTTTAATTAATTCTGGCATGATATATCAAAAATAACTATAAAATAATATGAAAAAAAATAAAAAATTTGAAAAAATTCATTAATGATCCTCTGAAATGTTTTTGTCTTTACGCCTTATATATCTGACTGTAGCTACTTTAATAAAATTTGCAATTACGAAAGCAATAATAGCGTATAACCATACGAAAAGTGCTAACCAACCAATTGGGTCCATTAAGAATCCAAACGCAGCGAATAGAGTTGCAACAACTTGAGTGGATTCACATGCAATAAATAGTATTTTTGCAGGAAAAGGACGTTGCCAAAAATGATTTTCCTCTGTTCTAGTTAAATATATCGTCATATGGCCTCCTACAGCTAATTTCAAGAATATTAAAGTTTGCAACGCACCTCCGGTTAGTCCGAATATATTCCTTCCGATCAAATAGAGCGAGAAGCTAAAAAACACACCTGTGATTCCTAATACCGTTGAAATAAGTAAAACTCGTCTCATTTTCCAACGAACTGGAACTTGTGAAGGTTTAGCGTTGTCAAAGGCGATTGTCATGATCGGTAAATCGTTTAAAAGAGCTAAAAGCACAATCATTATAGCAGAAATTGGATATGAACTAAATATCAAAATTGCTAGAACTAAAAAAATTAAAACCCTTACGGTCTCTGCAATACGGTATGTTGCGTAGCTTTTCATTCGTTCGAAGATTATCCGGCTTTCTTCTGTCGCTCCGATTATAACTGAAAGACCTGGCTCTGTGAGGACAATATCGGCTGCGGATTTTGCAGCATCGGTTGCGTTTGATACTGCTATTCCTACATCTGCTTTTTTTAATGCTGGCGCATCATTCACACCATCACCGGTCATTCCTACGACATGGCCTTTATTTTGAAGTTCATTTACAATATTATATTTATGTTCTGGATAAACTTCTGCAAATCCATTTGCTTCTTCAGCTAATTTCACAGCATCGGCACCTTTTTTATCTAAAAGTGTAGATGCTGAAACAAAATTATCTCCCATACCTAACTTCGATGCTATTTGTTTTGCTATCGCAGCGTGATCGCCCGTTACCATCTTAACATCTATACCCATGGATACTGCTGTTTTGATAGTTTCAGCTGAATCTTCTCTTGGAGGATCAAATAGGGCTACTATTCCAATATAATGCCAAACTCCATCTGAATCTGTTTTTGCAATACCTAAGGCACGAAATCCTTGAGATGCGAATTGGTTTCCATTTTTTTCAACTAAAGGTTCAAGTTCTGATTTGTTAGATACTAACGATAAAATTACTTGTATTGCACCTTTCGATACTTTCATTTTTTGACCATTTTTTTCTACTAGTGCTTCAGTTCTTTTTATAACAGGATCAAAGGGCTTGAATTTAAGGATATGATATTCACTTATTTTTCCCTCAAATTCATTAAATTTATTAAAAAATGCATCATCAATAGGATCCTTATCTTCCTCCCTTGATGCTAACACTCCATATAAAACTACATCATTGGAAGTAAATTCATCAAAAGGGATTATTTCACCAATTGATATTTCATTTTTAGTTATGGTACCCGTTTTATCGGAACATAGTATATCAATTCCTGCTAATTCCTCAATTGATAACAATCTTTTAGCAATCGCTTTTTTCTTTGCTAGATCCGCCGCTCCAATTGCCATTGAAACCATTAACACGGCAGGAAGAGCAACAGGAATAGCTGCAATTATTAATACTAGGGCGAATTGTAAAACTTCAAAAAAACTTTCACGTCTTAATAATTGTATAATAAACATCATTAGAACTAAACACACTGCTAAAATGATCAAATAATTTCCGATTCTAATAATAGCTTTTTGAAAATGGCTTTTTGTCCTTGCTTCAGCAACTAATGATGTAGTTTTGCCAAAAAATGTATTTAAGCCCGTATCAACAACAATACCATTCATTTCTCCCTTTCTTACTATTGCACCTTCATATGCTATATCAGATGGCCCTTTATCTACAGGTAAAGATTCACCCGTTAATACAGATTCATCTAAAGTAAGGTAATCACCCTCAAAAAGCTTTATATCTGCAGGTATTATGTCTCCTAACCGAACTCGAATTACATCTCCGGGTATAAGTTCACTTGCTGCTAATACTAACCACTTTCCATCACGTAATACCCGCGCTTGAAGCGCTAATTTCTGTTTTAACATTTCAACGGCATCATCTGCTTTTTTTTCTTCCCAAAACCTCACAATAGCATTTATTAACAACATAGCAATTATAATGGAAAAATCATCCCAATGCTGAATTACTACCGATAAAATCGCTGCAATTTCTATCATCCATGGAATAGGTCCCCAGAAATTATCTAAAAACTTCCTTAAAGGACTTACCTTTTTTTCAATAATTTCATTTGGACCATATATCTCAAGACGCTTTTTAGCTTCAGAGGTGGTGAGTCCTTTTTCATTTGTTTGTAATATATTAAAGATTTGGCTTATATTTGCGTCTTTTGCTTCTTCTGTTTTGATTATTTGTTGAGTCATTATTTTTTGTTCCTTTTTTATTAGATTTAATTAATTGAATTTATTATTCGTTGTTATGATCCAACTTTTAAACCTTTAGCTAATAAATTAAAACTAAAAAATAATCATTTTTTTGTTTTCCAAAGAGGTTGTCTTTCTAATAAATATGCCTTATCTGCATATTCCTCAATCATTCGATTTGTATTAAAATAAGAACCCAATTTAATAGAATGCTTCATTTTTTCTTGCCATTCATTTTTATTATCATAATAGGTAGGGATAATTTGATTTTCTAATATTTGGTATATATCTTCAGCATCAGAAGAATCTTTTAAAATTTCAGCATTAGGATCACTTGATGGGGGTCCTATTGCCCAACCAGCCATTTTATCCGACATGGTATATCCTTCAATCCACCACCCATCTAAAACTGAAAAATTTAAAACACCATTAATCGCAGCTTTCATTCCACTTGTTCCACTTGCTTCCATATATCTTCTTGGTGTATTCAACCATACATCTACACCACTAGTTAAAAGTTTTGCTAACTCTATATCATAATTTTCTAAAAATACGAGACCAATTTCATAAGAATTCCATAAATAATCACTATTGTCGTTAATCGCTTTAATAAATGATTTGGATTGAACATCTGCGGGATGAGCCTTTCCTGCGAATATGAATTGCACTTTATTTTTTACTATCTTGGCCAATCGTTCGAGATCCGTAAAAAGAAGCAAAGGTCTTTTATATTCCGCCATCCTTCGTGCAAAACCAATTGTTAATAAATTATTATCAAATAACACCCAAGAATGCGAACGTTCATAATTAAGGAGATCATGCTTTGCCTTGAGATGTACTCGCCAGAGCTCATAATTATCTAATTCAAGTGCTCGTTGTAAAATACTAAGATCATGATGCCAATTGCGACCTAATTCATCATTCAAGAACTGTCTCATGTATTTCGAAAGCCAATAACCAACATGAATTCCATTAGTTATAGAATTAATGGTATGTCTTGGAAACATTTTCTTAGAAACTTCTGAATGTTTCTTTGATACAGCATTTACATATCTACTTCCATTCAGGGCAAGAATAGTCATGTTGAGGTCATTTTTTCCAGCGAATTCCTTTATATTCTTAGGTATTCTGTTTCTAAAGACATCATTGACTAAATCATAATTAAATTCCTCAAGTCCTGCTCTGACAGGAGTATGGGTTGAAAATACACAATGTTTCTTGACCTCATCAAGGGTTTCATATTTTTTTAACAATTCAAAGATTAAAAAAGCAGCATGACCTTCATTTAAATGATATGTTTCAATGTGATTATATCCTAATTTATCTAACATCCTATAACCACATATTCCTAAAATCATTTCTTGTACTATTCTTTGAAATCGGTTCGCATCATACAAAACATGGGTTAATTTTCGTTGCCATGGCTCATTATCAGGAATATCGGTATCAAGAAGGATCACGGGTACAATATGACCTGTTCTCCCTAAAATATTATACTTCCAAGCTTCAACGTTCAAGGTTTTATCTTGTAATTCAAATACGATTTTCTCTTTTAGTTTGATGAATTCTGTTTTAAAGGCCCATTCCATGTCTCTTTCGAATTGTTCTCCGCTTGGAGTAATCATTTGATAAAAGTATCCTGCATTGTAAGTTAAGGTTACACCCACCATTGGAATTTGTAAATCTGCTGCTGAACGAAGCGTATCTCCTGCTAAAATCCCTAATCCTCCCGAATAAATAGGTAATCCACTTTCTAAAGCAATTTCCATTGAAAAATAGGCAATTTTTTGATTTATTTTTGATATCATTTTATTTTCACTAATTCAAGGAATTTTTCCAATGAAAGTAATTTTCATTATAAAAGAAGGTTCTATCTCATCTTTGTTTAATTGTTTTATAAAGTTACCTATAATAAATTTTAAAAGGATGGTAAAATCTCGATGAATTTATTTAAAAGTAAGCAATTAGTATTGATTTTATTTGTAATTAATAACCAAATACCATAATTGAATGAAGGTTTGATTTTTAAATTTTGAAAAAAATGTATATTTTTTTTCAAAATATATGTTCTTTTAAAATTTTATACAAAGGTTTAAATTTGGAATGGTCTGAAAGAGAATCAAAAATATTTTTAAAATTTGATATAAAATGTTGCAAGACTTTGATTTAAGTAAAACTAATTTGATATTCACGTCGTTATATTGGACTTTCTTGGTATTGACGATTCTACTTTCTATTTTTGGACTTATTTATATTACATATTTAATGAAAAAGATCAAAAACTTAGAAAGTGGTTCTGAAGAAATGGTTAAAATCCATGAACTTATAAAATCGGGTTCTAATGCGTATTTAAAAAGACAATTCAAAACAATTAGCATAGTCTTAATTGTTCTTTTTGTGATACTTTTGATAATCAATGTCCCACTTGCTGTTGCTTTTATAATCGGTTCTGTTTCATCATTAGTAGCTAGTTATATCAGTATGGTTGCTTCTACAACATCTAATGTTAAAGTTACCCACGCTTGTAAAAGTGATTTAAATCATGCTTTAAAAATAGGATTTAATGCCGGAATGGTTATTGGAGTTGCCGTGATTTCAATCTCTTTATTAGGAATCTGTATCCTCTATATCTTTTTTAATTTTACTGTAGTAAATATTTTGGGTTTTGGTTTTGGGGCTTCATTCTCCGCCCTTTTTGCTCAGTTAGGTGGTGGGATTTTTACTAAAGGAGCAGATATAGGTGCAGATTTAGTTGGAAAACTAGAATATGGGTTACCTGAAGATGATATAAGAAATCCTGCGGCTATAGCAGATAATGTAGGAGATAATGTAGGTGATTGCGCAGGAAGAGGTGCTGATTTATATGAATCATCATCAGCAAATAATATTGCTGCTATGATTATTGGAGTTACTTTAAGTATAATAACAAATAATCCCCTTTTCATTATATTTTCATTAATTACTAGAGCATTTGGTAATATTGCAGCAATGATTGGAGGTCATTTTGTAAAAATAAAAAGAAATGACAAATCACCAATAGCAGCATTCGCAAGAGGACTCATAGTTACCGCAGTACTTAATATCTTAATCTTTTTGATATTAATCCTGATATGTTTTGATATTGGTTGGGTGTATCTATTTTTATGTGCAATAATCGGTATCACCTTAGGACTTTCAACATATTTTATTGTAGATTATTATACTTCTTCACGATATAAACCTGTTAAAGAAGTAATAAAAAATTCAGAAACAGGTGCAGCCACCAACGTTATAAGTGGATTTTCATTAGGATTAGAATCTCCTGCTGTTCCAGTCTTTACATTTATTATAGCAATCATAATTACATTTTTTCTAGGAAAACTATATGGAGATTCAAATGGTTTTAATCCATATATAGGGGGAGTCTTTGGAATAACCATTGCTACGTTGGGATTGTTATCCATAACAACCATAATATTAGCCTTTGATGGATTTGGACCTGTATCGGATAATGCTGCGGGTATTGCTGAGATGTCACATCAAGGAGAAGATGTGAGGTATAATCTAGACCGTTTAGATGCTGTGGGAAATACAACGAAAGCTTTAGCTAAGGGATTTGGAATAACTTGCGCGGCACTGTCTGCAATAATCTTATTTGAAGCTTATTTAGAAGAAATAAATACTACTGATGTAAACATATATTCTCCAGTAATTTTATGTTCATTATTAATAGGTGCTGTGATACCTTTTCTATTTTCTGCGTTAGCTATTAGGTCAGCAGGAAAATCAGCGTATGGAATGATAAAGGAAATACAACGCCAATTGGAAGAGAATCCCGGTATTATAGAAAATACATCACTCCCAGACTATGATGAATGTATTGATATAGGTACAAAAGTTGCTCTAAAACAAATGATCATTCCAGCTTTACTTTGCACATTGACGCCTATACTCGTTGGATTTCTTTTTGGTCCAGTTGCATTAGCTGCGTTTTTAATCTCAGGAACTATATCTGGAATAATACTTGGTTTTGTGTTGAATACTGGTGGAGGAGCCTTGGATAATACAAAAAAAGCAATTGAAGGAGGACTTTTAGGAGGAAAGGGATCTATTGCTCATGCTGCATCGGTTGTAGGAGATACATTCGGAGATCCTTTAAAAGATACTGCTGGTCCATCACTCCATATTCTCGTGAAAGTGATAAATACAGTATCAATAGCATTCGCCCCTCTTTTCATTTTATATGGAGGATTAATATTTTTATAAAGGGTAAACAAAAATCAAACATAAAAACACTTTTGTAGATGCTAAATGTTAGATGATTTGTATCTACATTTTTTTTTTATACTTGTATAAACTTGGAATTTGGTTAAACTATAATCATATTTAATTTACATAATCTATTTTTCAAGATTAAATTGAGTTATTTTTATATTAAATAAAAGTTAAAATTGAAGAAACAAAACTTTCTTAATATGAGCGAAAATGGAACAAAAGAAAGGTTATATAATTTTGTTAAAAAATTTAGTTTTCCCCGTCTTGCAGGAACTTTCGGAGAAAAGGAAGCAGTTGATCTAACATTTGATACCTTTAAATCAATTGGCTATGATAAAGAAGAAATTATTAGACAATCTTTCAATTTCTCAACATTTTATTCAGAAGTTTTTATTAAGATTATCATAATTATGAATATCATATCAATAGCGATTTTATTATTAATAAAATATATTTTACCATTTTTTACTATTATTTTCATTGGGATAATTCTTTTAATTTTTATATCAATGAACAAAGTCTTTAAGCATCCCGAACTTAAGGGATTTTGGGAGAATAATTTTGGAAAAACTTTTTCTGCCACTAATGTATTTACAAAGGTATGTGCTAGTGCTCTTCCTACTAAAATAGCTGGAGATATTATTGTATCAGCTCATTTAGATTCAAAATCTCAAACTTATGTAACATTTTGGAGAGTAAAATTTTTTAAAATATGGTTATATGGTGAGATATCATTAGTATTTTTTTATCTCATTTATCTAATTGACTATCATCAATTGGTTACAGTTTTTTGGCCGTTAATCTATTTTATAGAATTTGGGATCATTATAACAACTGGTTTAGTAATTACATCAAATATTTTTCTTTTATTTTTAAAAATTGAAAATAAATCTCCTGGCGCACTAGATAATGCAACAGGCATGGCAATTGTTTTCGAATTAAGCTCTTTATTTAGAGTTAATCCTTTAAAAAATTTTAATATCTGGTTTTGTCAATTTTCTGCAGAAGAAATAGGTACAATGGGCTCAAGGAATTTTATTGATACTTATACAAAAAATTTTAACAAAAAAAAAAAATTCCTAATCAATTTTGACATGATCTCTGCTAAAAATGAGAAAAATAACTGTTTAGAATTTATAGAATCATATGGTATGTTCCCAAGGAAAAAAATTTCACCTCTTCTAAGTAATTTTATTGAGAAAGCAGTTAATAAAATGAATTTAACAATAAAAAAAATTCATGTTTCCATAGGAGCTCATACAGACTCCATCCCCTTTCATTTAAAAGATTTTGATACAGTTGATTTTATAACAAAATCTGCAGCTAAATATGCTCATAGTAAAAAAGATACCCCAGATAAGGTAGATTATCAAATTTTATATGAGACATGTAAAATAATTCATAGATTTATATTAATGCTCGATAAAAATTATTAATGATGAAATAAAGAAATTTTATCTTACTTTTTAATTCAAAAAAGTTATGTTATTTGTTTTAATAATTATATTTCTTTAAAATATAATCTAAAATGTTTTTTTCAATTTTTTTTTTAATTTCTGTAATTTCTTCGGGTTTTATCTCAAGCTCTTCGATTAAATTTGCCTTTTCGGCTTCTAATTCATACAATAATATTATTTCTTCTTCCAGTTCAAAACTTTCAAAGACTTGATCATATGCTTCAAATGGATTTAATCCATTTTCTATTTTATTTTGAATTTTATTTAATATTTTATTGTGACAAATTTCAACAACTTTATTCTTTACATTTTCTCTTTTTTTTTTTTGAGTCAGTTCTGAAATAGGTATCATCCTTCTCTATAGTTTATATGAATATTATACATTAAAGAAATTAAATAAATACCTCTAATATATATGGACTTTATCTAATACAGTATAAATTGTTGTTTTATAGATTTCATAATAATAATTTGTGGGAATTAATTCTTTAATTCTTGAGATAAGATTGTCAATTACTATTTTATTAATATCGGGAAATTTATCATAAAGATCATGATCATTTTTATGAAGAAAAACTGTAACCTCTACCTTAATATTTAAAAGCTTTAAATTATCTATAATTTTTTTAAAATAACTTAATGCTTTATTATATTTATTCATATCTTGAATATCAATAACAAAAAATAATTCCTCAGTATCAGTAATGTAATTTTTAAAATTATCCAAATATTCTTTAATAGAATTATCTTGTCCGCCAAGATCCCAAAGGATAAAATTCAAATCTCCTTTTTTTAGCGATTTTATATCATATCCTTTTGTGGGATTAATCTTAATATATTCTAATAAATTGTCTTTTCCTAATATATTTAAAATTATGGATGTTTTTCCGCTATTTTCTAATCCCATAACTAAGATTTTTTTTCCAATCTCTTCTACTTCTATTTTATCTGTTGGATCCATTTTAAGTTTAATTTCTTTTAAATTTAAAGTATTCATTATTTCAAAATATCAATATTATTAGAATCTGTTAAATTATGGAATTTCTTACTGTGCTGTTCGATGACATATGAATTTACAGCAGATATGACTCTAAAAATATTTTGATTTTTTATTAAATAATATTTAAGCCCTTCAATTCTAGTATGGGAGATTATATCTGAACGCTCTAATTGTTTTAATTGTTGAGATGTGTAAGATTGACTAATATTTAAAGCATTTTTAATTTCCCTTGCTGTTTTCTTTTCTTTTTTCAGAAATTTTACTATATTTAATTTAATTGGATCACTTAAAATTTTTAAAAATTCTGAAGTCTCAATAGTTAATTCATCCATATTATACGCTTTTTTAGTAAAAATGTGAATCTAATAAATTTTTATATTCTCTACTAAAATCTTCGAGACATATAGTTTTTAAATATTAGTATTAAAATTTATAATTTACTAATATCGCAATATTGTAATATTGTAAAACAGCAATATTTAAATATCTCAATATTCTATAATTATAATAATAACATCCAATTAGTAATTATTTTAAAAATAGTCTGAATAATGAAAAAATACTTAGAGTTTGATAAGATAGAGAAAATCTTTTATACAAATTACTTTTTAGAGGATATTAGTTTAAATGTTAAGGTTCCAGCAGAACCATTAAAAAATCCTGATGTTGACATAAAAATTGAAAAATTTACAATCAAAAATTCTGTTTACCTAACAGATTTTTAAAATTTTTACTATATTGAGATAAAAAAAAGAGGTAAAGAAAAATGCTAGCTAAAAATATGGGAATAGATGAAATAGATGAAAAAATTATTGAGATATTGCAAAAAGAACCCAACCTAACACATACCGTTATTGCTAAAAAAGTAAATAGAAGTCAACCTACGATTGGACATAGAATTAAAAAGTTAGTGGATTCAGGACTCCTTTCGTACCATGCCGGTCTTAATTTAAAAAATATTGACTTATGCTCTGCGAAGGTTGAAATAAAAACAAATAATCCAGAACATGTTAATAATGTCATTAATCATTGCCCCCATATGATTCATGCTTTAGAAATAAGTGGTCAAAATAACTTCGAGATAATTATAATTTCTGAACAACTTAAAGATCTTGATAAAATTGTAAATTATCATTTTAGAAATAATCCGGAAATTAAAAAGGTAAAAATGGAAGTTATTCTTGATATTTACAATGATTTAATTATTCCAATAAGTCCTTTTAAGGACAATTGTAGGTGTACCATGTAATTAAATGAATCAATTTATATTAAATAAAATTAAAAATACAATTTAGGTATTAAAAAGATGACATATTGTAAAGAAAAAATTGATAATTGGGCTTCAATCAGACCTCAAAAAGATAATATCTGTTGTTTCAACCCAAATATAATACAGGATAATGGGTATTACGTATGTACAAATTGTGGGATTATTCATTCAAGAATTATTGAAGAAAGAACAAGGATAATATATAAAACAGCGGAAAAAAAAGCGAAGCAATCAAATGAACGAGTTTATCTTCCAATCGGATCTAGAACTGTAATTAAGGGCTATAGGGATGGAAAGGGAAATTTATTAACTCCAAAATCCAAATCAGATTTTGAAAGATTAGCTAAAATTAATAGAGGTTTTACAAATGGTTTTGAACGTAATCTTTTGATTGCATTACCAATATTTAATAGATTAAAGTTTTTATTCAATATTCCTGACTATGTTGCAAAAGATGCATATAAAATTTATAGGTTTGCTGCAAAACGAAAAATGACAAGGGGACGTAGTATAGAGGCATTGAGTATAGCTTCAATTTATTGTTCACTTCGTATAAATAATATTCCCATATTGTTGGACAATATTATTAAAAATACCAACATAACGAAAAGAGAATTTTTTATTAGTTTTAAAGTGCTATTCAGAGAAGTTTTGCCTAATTTAAACTTAAGATTTAAAACTATTAGCCCAATAAAATATATAGATAAATTTATTAAAGAAATGAATAAATCAATGGAATGTAGACAGATCGCAATCGATCTCATAGAAAATAGTAAGCAGCATGGATTTGTTACATCTGGAAAAGATCCAAAGGGGATAGCTGCTGCATCCTTGTATTTGTCTGCTAGAAAATGCGAAGAAACTTTAATTCAGAAAGATATTTGTAAGTTGGCTAATATTTCCGAGGTCACGATGAGAGCAAGAATGTATGAATTAATAAAATTTAGTTCTCCTACAAAATAAAAAGTATTAGACCAATTCAAATTCTTTAAAATATTTTGTTTATTCTTCATACAATTGAATCATCAGGTTAAAAATTATATTACTTTCACTTTTATCAATCAAGAATTCGCGCCAATTGATATGTTCTTCAAGCCCCAACTCAAATCCAAGATCACTTTTGGTCTCACCAATATATTTATAATCACTCTCCTCAACCCATTTCCATATATTAGGCCATTCTTGAACCAATTCCTCAAATCCCTCACATTTAGTTATTGCATAAAGGCCTCCAGGAATGATCGTAATATTAATATCCTTTTCAATCTCTATGTCTGGAGTAACTGTTATATAATAACCATATCCATGTGGTTCAGGATTTTCAGTAGGGTAAATATTTCGTCCAAATACTCTAATATTTGATTTCTTTTTTAATAAATCTTTTTTTTCTAACCATTTTTCAGCTTTTTCCCACGCATCTTCTTCAGGGCTTTCTGAGAAGGAATAAAAAACAGCAGTTCTAATGGATTTTATATTTTTAACTTTAATATTATCACTCATTAGATTTCACCTAATATAATAATAACTTTTTTATATTAATTATTTAAACAATTCTACTATTGATATAATAAATAGGTCTACTGATTTTTTAAATCATAATAGTATTTTTTTTGACAGAAGTTATCACAAAAAATAGGATTGGATTGATTCAACCAAATCGATTTTAATTCATGTATCTTGAGATAATTATTGGTTTTGCCATATTTGTATAAATCGATTTGTGAATTACATTTTTCACAATTTCTAAAAGGTAATAACTTTTCGATTTGTTTTAGTTCATGTATCTTTAAATATTTAAAACATTCGCAGCAGTGAAATTCCAACATCGGTGCTTGCCATAATTTTAAGATATATTCAGGTGAAAACTCAAGATTATCGCTCAAAAAATCATAAATATTTAACGATTTTCCACATCCAAAACAAGTACGTTTCTTGAAATTCTGTGTTTCTTGTATAAAACTCCTTAGTTTCTTGATTTTTTCCCAGAGCGTAGCATTATTAATTTTCCTAAAATACATAAGAGTACCCATACCCCGCTAAAATTATTTTTATTCAATTAAATAATATTAATGACCAGCTTTATAGTATTGCTTTTTTTCACATAAGAAGATAATTATGATTTATAGCATTTTTATTATTAAAGGATATATAAAGAATTATAGATTTAATTACTAAGGTCAATTTAGTTATTCTAATTGTAAAATTATTTCAGAGTCTACAATAATGTCGATAGTAATAGAAAATTTAAAGGAGGCAATAATTGGAGAAAGTAATGCTAAAAGGAAATATGAGCTCTTTGCAGAACAAGCAAAGAAAGAAAATCTTGGAGAAATTAGTCATCTATTTAATGCAGTGGCATTTGCAGAGAGTATTCATATAAAGAATCACGTAAAGGCACTTTCTACTATTTTAAGTAATCCTATTAATCCTGAAGATTTTGTTGTAATTAATGAAGACGAACTAAAAAGCAAGGTAAAAGATACACGCTCCAATCTTATTGATGCGATTAATGGAGAAACTTATGAATTTAAAAAAATGTATAAAAACTTTATAAAAAATGCTCGAAAGAATGGGGAAGATGTCGCAGAACTCTCCATTGATTTGGCAAGGAAAGCAGAAAACGTGCATCGAAAATTATATTCAAGATTCTTAAAAAAGCTCGAGAAAAATCAAAGTGTTGAACCTTTAGAAATTTACATTTGCTCGATTTGTGGCAATGTAGAGTTAAATAATATCCCGAATGTTTGTCCAATATGCGATCACTCACAAAAGTACTTTATAACAAAATAATTTGTTTGAAATTCAATTATATAAGATTTATAATCTATAAAAAGAATAATTAAATTGTTCTATAGATTAATTAATCCAATAAAATAATTCGAAATAATGATTTATAATGACTAAAACAGAAGATAATTTAAAAGAAGCATTTGCGGGAGAGAGCCAGGCAAACAGAAAATATTTAGCCTTTGCAGAACAAGCTGAAAAAGATAGTTTGCCTCAGATCGCAAAATTATTCCGAGCAGCGGCTGCTGCAGAAACAGTTCATGCCCATAATCACTTAAGAGTGTTAGGTGGGATAAAATCCACGGTTGAAAATCTTAAGGCTGCTATCGGTGGGGAACACTATGAATTTACTAGTATGTATCCTCAATTTATAGAAGATGCAAAATCTCAAGGAAATAAACAAGCTGAAAGAAGTTTTAATTTAGCAAATCAAGTGGAAAAAATACATCATGGTCTTTATGAGAAAGCTTTAGAAGCTGCTGAGAGTGGTAAAGATTTAAAAGCTCAAAAAATAAGTATTTGCTCTGTCTGTGGCTATACTCATGAAGGAGAACCCCCAGAAAAATGTCCCGTGTGTGGAGCTCCCAAAGATAAATTTAAAAAAATTGAATGAAGATTTTTTTTATCTTTAATTTTTTTCTCTATTATCAAATAATCACATTTATCCATTAAAATCGATGTTAATTTCACAATTTCATAAATTATATCAAGAGAATGGATTAGATTCTCAAGTAATTAGTAGTTTCCAAAAGATAATTTATTCCTATTTTAAACAAAACGGTCGAGACTTTCCCTTCAGGAATGACACGACACCCTATAACGTGTTAATCTCTGAAATGATGCTCCAACAAACTCAAACGGGCCGGGTCTCTGAAAAATATCTTGAATTTAAAAAAAAATTTCCCGATTTCAAAACACTCGCAAGTGCACCACTAGAGGATGTTTTAAAAATATGGCAAGGATTGGGTTACAATAGAAGAGCTATAGCATTGAAGAAGATAGCAGAAATAATAATAGAAGACTATGATGGAAAATTACCTGAGAAAGTTGAAATATTAAAAAAATTTCCTCAAATTGGGCATAACACGGCATCTTCGATAATTGCATTTGTATTTAATAAACCAGTTGTTTTTATTGAAACAAATATTAGAAGAGTTTACATCTACTTCTTTTTTCCTAAAAAGAAAACCATTGATGATAGAGAAATTCTTCCACTTGTAGAAAAAACACTTGATGTGAAAAATCCAAAAGAATGGTATTATGCATTAATGGATTATGGAGTCATGTTGAAAAAACAACATCCTGAACTGAATAAAAGGAGTGCCCATTATAGAAAACAAGCATCCTTTAAGGGTTCAAACAGGCAAATAAGAGGAAAAATCCTTAAACTTCTTATAAAACAATCTGAAATAACTCAAATGGAGCTTTTAGAAAAATTAAATATTGATAAAAAAAAATTAAACGCAATTCTAACTCAAATGGAAAAGGAAGGTTTTTTAAGATATAAGGATGAAATGATATTCATACGGGAGTAAGAAATATTATTAAAGCAAGATATCCAATACCTAAAACAATATGAAGTAGGGCAAAAAGACCTCCTACCTTTAGTAATCGTTTATAATTCATATCATCAACACAATATTTAGTGGAGAGCTCAAGGGTCATCATGTCTGCGGCTGAACCTTGTGGTAAAATATTACCACCAAGATTTATTCCTAATATAAATGCAATTAACAAGGGTGCTCGAGCAAAACCAGAGTTACTAAGAACACCAATAATAGGAATGAACAAAACTGTCACGGGAACATTATCTAAAAATCCTGATAATAGTGAAGTCATGATTAAAATTAGAATGGACATCAAAAAAAGGTTATTTGGGGCTATAATTTTAACAAAATCTTCAATTAGTTTAATAGTTCCATTAACTTCCATGCAATAAAGTAAGATAAAAAGACAAATGAAAAAGAAAATTAATTT